>DATEDT010000057.1:0-16426 GCA_035281505.1 Aeromicrobium sp.
GGACGAGATCAGGTCGGTGAAGACGTCCGGGTCGGCCTGGGCGTCGCGCATCAACTGGCGCAACGTCGCGAACGAGCGCTCGACCAACGCGAGTCCGACCTGGTCCATCGAATCGAAGTGACGATAGAACGCGGTCGGCACCACGCCGGCCGACCTCGCCACCTGCCGCAGGCTCACCTGCGCGAATCCCGCCTCCTGGCTCAACTCCAAGGCAGCATCGAGCAACGCTTCACGCGTCTGTTCCTTCTGCTCCTGACGACTGAGCACGAGATCTGCCACGTCCGTGAGTTTACGTGCGTTCACTCAGCCACTCAGTAGAAGAGCCGCTCCACGACCTGGCGGGCATGCCGGGTGATCCGCCGGTAGTCGTCCATCAGCGGCTCGCTTTCCGGATACCCCATGAGCGAGGCCACCCCGGCCCGTTCGTTGGCCAGCTCGTCGAGCGAGCTCACCGGCTTTCCGCGCACGAGGAAACCGGCATTGCGGATGCGGCTGACGAATCGCCATGCCTCAATCAGGGATTCGGCATCAGCGGCGGTGACGAGGTCGGCCTCGGCGGCGGCACGGATCGCGTCGACCGTGCGCGTGGTCCGCAGGCCGGGCACCGCGTGGGCATGGCGCATCTGCAGCAGCTGGACCGTCCATTCGAGGTCGGCGAGGCCGCCCCGCCCCAGCTTGAAGTGCGTGGCCGGATCGGCTCCTCGCGGCAGGCGCTCGGAGTCCACGCGCGCCTTGATCCGCCGGATCTCGCGAACGTCGTCGTCGGGGATGCCCGCTTCCGGCCAGCGAAGGGGGTCGATCAACTCGGTGAATGCCGCGCAGAGCCCGGGATCGCCGATGACCGGTCGCGCGCGCAACAGGGCCTGCGCCTCCCACACCGCGGACCACTGCGCGTAGTACGTCCGGTAGGCGTCCAGCGACCGCACGAGAGGACCATTCCGGCCGTCGGGCCGCAGGTCGGCGTCGACCTCCAGCGGCGGGTCCGCCGATGGTGCAGCCAACATCGCACGCAACGAGGTGGCCACCTCGGTCGCCGCCTTCGCCGCCTCGACGTCTCCGGCGCCCTCGACCGGTTGATGCACGAACATCACGTCGGCGTCGGAGGAATAGCCGACTTCATGCCCACCGAGCCGCCCCATGAGCACGATGGCGAACCGGGTCGGCAGGGTGCCGTGATCCTCCTCGAACGCGGCGACGCTGGCCTCCAGCGCAGCCGTCAGGGTCATCGCGCTGACGTCCGACAGGGCCTCCCCGACCTGATGGATGTCGAGCAGGCCGAGCGTGTCCGCGGCCGAGATGCGGGTCAGCTCCCGTCGGCGCAGCCGGCGGATCGTGCGGGCGGCTCCGCGCAAGCTCGTGCTGCGCTCCACGGCTTGCCGCATCTCCAGATCGAGCCGGTCGATGTCTCGAGGCACCAACTCCTCATCGTCGCCCAGCATCGCCACCGACTCGGGCGCGCGCATGACCAGCTCGGCGACATAGCGGCTCGACCCGAGTGCCTGGGCGAGCCGCTCGGCTGCCGTCCCCTCGTCGCGCAGGTTGCGCAGGTACCACGGGCTGTCGCCGAGGCTCTCGCTGATGCGACGGAAGGCGTGCAAACCGGCGTCCGGCATCGCCGACTCGGACAGCCAATCGAGCATGGCCGGCAGGAGCGAGCGCTGGATCGAGGCCCGACGTGAGACACCGGAGGTCAAAGCCTCGATGTCCGTGAGCGCTCGCTTCGGGTCGGAGAATCCCAAGGCCTCCAGCCGCTGCCGGGCGGCCTCCGGGGTGAGGCGCAGCCCTTCGGTCGGGATGGCGGCCACGGCCTCGAGCAACGGGCGGTAGAAGAGCTTCTGGTGCAGGCTGCGGACGACGCGGCGATGCGCCCGCCACTCCTTCTCCAGGTCCTCGGCCGGGTTGTGGCGATAGCCCATGCTGCGCCCGAGCCGGCGCAGTGATTCGGCGTCATCGGGCATCAGGTGGGTCCGGCGCAGGCGGAACAGCTGGATGCGGTGCTCCAACGTCCGGAGGAACTCGTAGGAGTCCTCAAGTGCGGACCCGTCCCGGCGGCCGACATAGCCGCCGCGGGTCAGCTCGGCGAGGGCGAGCAACGTCGTCGGGCTGCGCAGCGACTCATCGCCCCGGCCATGGACGAGTTGCAGCAGCTGAACCGCGAACTCGACGTCACGCAGGCCGCCGGCGCCCAGCTTGAGCTCGCGGTCGCGCTTGTTCGCCGGAATGTTCTCGACAACACGCTGCCGCATGGTGCGGGCGGCATCGACGAAGTCCGGTTTGGCGCTGGCGTCCCACACCATCGGCTGGATCGCTGCGAGGTACTCGGCCGCGAGCTCCGCGTCTCCGGCCGCATACCGCGCCTTGAGCAGGGCTTGGAACTCCCACGCCGCGGCCCAACGCTCGTAGTACTGGACGTGGCTCGACAGCGTGCGCACGAGCGGGCCGTCGCGCCCTTCGGGGCGAAGGTTGGCGTCGACCTCCCAGATCGTCCCGGCCGTGGTGTGCTCCGAACAGATCCGCATCATGGTGGACGCCAACCGTGCCGCGACCTGCGCATCACCGTCGTAGACGAAGATGACGTCGACATCGCTGCAGTAGTTGAGCTCGCGGCCACCGGTTTTACCCATGGCGATGACGGCCAGCCGGCACGCCGACGCGTCCGGATCGCCGTCGGACGCAATGCGCAGAGCGGCGCCCAGCGTCGCCATCGCCAGGTCGGCCAGCTCACCGGATGATTCGACGAACGACGTCGCCCCGTCGAGGTCGCGGCCGGCGATCGAAACCAGCTCCCGCCGGTAGGCCACCCTCAATGCATCGGCGTCGGGAGCACCGCCGACGAGCGCTCCGACGGGTGCGGCGCTGCACAGATCGTCGAGTGCCTCCGGGTGCCGGACGATGAACTCACCCAACGCCTGGCTTGTGCCCATGACGAGAACGAGACGTTCAAGGGTCGCCGGATCGGCCACCGCGGCCCAGACGCGCTCCTCACCGATGTGCTCGGCCAGTGCGGCGACCTGCTCGAGCGCCAGGTCCGGATCAGCAGCGAGGGCCAGCCGCTGAACGAGATCAGCTGGGATTCCCGGGAGGTCCTCGATCAGGCGCGCGGCGCGATCGCCGTCCCGAAACCCAGAGCGAGCCAACGCCATGGGGTCGGCCATGTCAGAGCACCGACAGGAGCCGATCGACCTCGAACTGCGTCACTTGGGAGCGGTAGCCCTCCCATTCGGCCCGCTTGTTGCGGAGGAAGAACTCGAAGACGTGCTCACCCAGCGTTTCGGCGACGAGCTCGCTGTCCTCCATCACCCGGATCGCCTCGTCGAGGTTGCGCGGCAGTGGAGCGATACCCATGGCGCGACGTTCGTGATCGGTCAGCGACCAGACGTCGTCCTCGGCCTCGGCCGGCAGCTCGTAGCCCTCCTGCACGCCCTTCAGGCCGGCGGTGAGGATCAGCGCGAACGCGAGATACGGGTTGCAGCCGGAATCGAGGCCGCGATGCTCGACCCGCGCCGAGCCGCTCTTCTGCGGCTTGTACATGGGGACGCGCACCAGCGCCGAGCGGTTGTTGTGGCCCCAGCACACGTAGTTGGGAGCCT
This sequence comes from Aeromicrobium sp., assembly GCA_035281505.1. Taxonomy (GTDB): domain Bacteria; phylum Actinomycetota; class Actinomycetes; order Propionibacteriales; family Nocardioidaceae; genus Aeromicrobium. The sequence continues at coordinate 3,591 of DATEDT010000057.1, forward strand.
CTCCCCCGCCGGCGAGCCGCTTGTAGGAGTTGACCCACTGATTGGTGACCGCGGTTATTTCCGGCGCGTGCTGGAGCAGACCCGCGATGAAGGCCCGGCCGGTCTTGGACAGCTGGTACTCGGCCCCGGATTCGTAGAAGGCATTCTCGTCGCCCTCGAAGAGCGAGACGTGGGTGTGCATGCCCGAGCCGGGGTGCTCGGTGTACGGCTTGGGCATGAACGTCGCCCACTTGCCCTGGCTCAGCGCGACCTCGCGCACGACGGTGCGGAACGTCATGATGTTGTCGGCCGTGGTGAGCGCGTCGGCGTAGCGGAGGTCGATCTCCTGCTGGCCCGGCCCGGCCTCGTGATGGCTGAACTCCACCGAGATGCCCATGTTCTCGAGCATCGCGATGACCTCGCGCCGGAAGTCCTGCGCACCGCCTTGGGCGGTGTGGTCGAAGTAGCCGCTGTCATCCACCGGGACCGGGCGGTCGCCCTTGTCCGGCTTGCCCTTGCAGAGGTAGAACTCGACCTCAGGGTGCGTGTAGAACGAGTAGCCGGCGTCGCTGGCGGACTTCAGGGCCCGCTTGAGGACGTAGCGCGGGTCGGCGAACGACGCACTGCCGTCCGGCATCAGGATGTCGCAGAACATGCGCGCCGTGGATGGGGATTCGCCGCGCCACGGCAGGATCTGGAACGTCGACGGGTCCGGCTTGGCGAGCATGTCCGCTTCGTGGATGCGGGCGAAGCCCTGGATCGACGACCCGTCGAATCCGATCCCTTCGGAGAAGGCGCCCTCGAGCTCGGCCGGGGCGACTGCCACCGATTTCAGCGAGCCGAGCACGTCGGTGAACCAAAGCCGCACGAAACGGACGTCGCGCTCCTCGAGCGCCCGAAGAACGAAGTCTTCCTGCTTCCCCATGTTCGTCATCCTCCCACGGGGGATCGACCGATTTCACCTAGGCTGATCGCGTGCCCCAGCTTCGACTCGCCCTCGCCCAAGTGAACCCGACCCTGGGTGATTTGGCCGGCAATGCCGACCTCGTTGTCGAGGCCTGCCGTACCGCCGCCGGGCGTGGAGCGCACCTGGTCGCCCTGCCGGAAATGGTCATCAACGGCTATCCCATCGAGGACCTCTCCTACCGCGCGTCCTTCATCGCAGCCACCCGGCGGTGTGTCGATGAGCTCGCCACCCGGCTGAAGGCTGAGGGCCTCGGCGACCTCGTCGTGGTCGTCGGTCACCTCGACACCTTCGCCGGGACGGCTCCCGAACGCCTCGGCCTGCCGAAGAACCTGCCGACCAACACCGCGTCGGTGATCACCGACGGACGCATCGTCGCGCGGTACGACAAGCACCACCTGCCCAACTACGGCGTCTTCGACGAGTTCCGCCATTTCGTGCCCGGTCACGAGACGCAGGTGATCCAGGTCGGCGGCATCGACATCGCGCTGGCCATCTGCGAGGACATCTGGCAGGACGGCCCGTCCGAGGCGGCGCGTGCTGCCGAAGCGGGCCTGCTGCTCGTCCTCAACGGTTCTCCCTACGAGGCGGCCAAGGACGACATCCGACTCGAGCTGTGCGCGCGCCGCGCGCGGGAAGCCGGCTGCGCCCTGGCCTACGTCAACCTCGTCGGCGGCCAGGACGAACTCGTCTTCGAGGGCGACTCGGTCGTTGTCGGCCCGGACGGCGCGACGATCGCTCGGGCCGCGCATTTCGAGCCGGAGCTGTTGGTCGTCGATCTGGACCTGCCGGCAGCGACGGCTCCGATGCCGGCCCCCGATGCCCAGTTCGCCGGCCTGCACGTCTCCCGCCACGTGATCACAGCCGAGCCATTCGCGGCATACCCGCCGGAGCCGAACTCGCCGCTGCCGGTGCGCTGGGAGCCGGCCGGCGAGCGCTACCAGGCCATCGTGCACGGCCTGCGCGACTATGTGCGCAAGAACGGCTTCCAGACGGTCCTGCTCGGTCTCTCCGGCGGAATCGACTCCGCCCTGGTTGCCACCGTCGCCGTCGATGCGCTCGGGGCCGAGAACGTCTACTGCGTCTCCAACCCGAGCGACTGGTCGACCGAGCATTCGAAGTCCGACGCCGCCGACCTGGCCCGGCGGCAGGGGCTCAACTTCGACACCGTTGCCATTGCCCCGATGTTCGACGCCTTCCAGAAACCACTGGGCCTGACCGGGCTGGCCGAGGAGAATCTGCAGGCGCGCATCCGGGCCGTCATCTGGATGGGGCTGTCGAACCAGCACGGGCACCTGGTGCTCGCCTGCGGCAACAAGTCCGAGTTGGCCACCGGGTACTCGACCATCTACGGCGATGCCGTCGGCGGCTTCGCCCCGATCAAGGACGTGCCCAAGACGCTGGTCTGGGAACTGGCGAGCTGGCGCAACGCCCAAGCCGTGGCGCGCGGCGAAACCCCGCCGATCCCCGAGGCCATCATCGAGAAGCCGCCGTCGGCCGAGTTGCGCCCCGGCCAGCTCGACACCGACTCGCTGCCGCCGTACGAACTGCTGGACGCCGTGCTCGACGCCTACGTCGAACGAGACCTCGGTTCGGCGCAGGTCATCGCCGAAGGGTTCGACCCGGCCCTGGTCGAACGCGTGATCCGGCTGGTCGACAAGGCCGAGTACAAGCGCCGCCAGTACCCGCCGGGCCCCAAGATCTCGCGCCGCAACTTCGGGCGTGATCGGCGCCTCCCCATCACCAGCGCCTGGCGAGAGAGCCTCTAGCCGGTCAGGCCTTGTAGACGCGCGTGTTCAGGACCATGTCCGTGAACGTGCGGTTCTCGGCGTCCCAGAGCGGCCAGAGATAGCCGAGATAACACGGGATGGCATCGATGACGTGGACCAGGGTGCGGCCGATCGACAGCCCGGTTCCCAGCGGCTCGGTAGTGCCGGCCTTGAACACGGCAACGTTCATGACGCCCTTGCCGATCGTCTGCCCCGTTCGGCCCTGCCTGAGGCCCCAGTTGTAGACGAGCCAGCCAATCGCGAGCAGGAGGAACACGAGGAACGGGGGCCCGGACAAATTGGTCGACACGGCTCCGCCGCCGACCGTGTTCTCGCCGAACAGCAGCGCGAAAACGAAGTAGACGACGATGATCGGGAGCTCGTCGATGAACCATGCGACGAAGCGCGCGCCCCAGCTACCGAACTCGGCACTGGACGGGGGCGGTGGTGGTGGAACGCTCATGGGATCGGTCATGGGATTCCTCCTGCTGTGGGGATCACCAAGGTAGCGCCGGCCGGCGTCTTCAGCAGCCTTTCGTCAAACGTCATTCCTCGTCGAGCTCGTAATTGCGAATCGAGTCCAATGCCTCGGTGAAGTCCGCGAACGCCGCGTTGCCGGCCGCCGCGTTGTAGAGCGCCACCATCGCGGCCGCCCGCTCCGCAGTGTCGTCCGGCTTGGCCGCGTCGACCCGTGCGACCAGCGGCGCCAACGCCTTCTCCGCGTCCGCGCCGCGCTCCCGCAACGTCCGGAACAGCATGATCAACACGTAGTCGGTCTGCGAACGCCCAACACTCTCGGCGTGCTCGAGATCGGCCTCCGCACGACGAATCATCCGGGCGACGTCGTAGTCGTCGATCTTGTAGAGCACGGCCTCGAGATCGCTGACGTCGGCCTTCATCTCCTTCAACCGATCCGGGCAATCGTCGCCGGTGGCCGACTTGCCCAACCGGCCGAAGGCGGCATACGCCTCGTCCCACCGCGCGGTCATGTTCGGCGTGAAGCCCTTGCGACCAGGGTTGCCGTTCTCCCCCAGCAGTTGCTGATGGTCGGCGAACTGCTCCCGACATGCGGCGATGTCCTCCGGGCTCGCACCGCAACCGGTGAGTGTCAGCGCCAACAAGACAAGAGCCAACCCCGTACGCCCCACACCCATGTGCACTGGCCTAGCATGCCCCAACGTCCGGCAGACTGGACGCATGACCGACGAAGAGCCGGCACCCTACGGGGCTGGACCCACTGCGCCTCCGACCGGCGATCCGAATGTTCACAAGGTTCGCACGCATCACCTGCGTCAATGGAAGTCCGAAGGCCACCGGTGGGCGATGCTCACCGCCTACGACCAGTACGCCGCCCAGGTGTTCGACGAGGCCGGCATCCCGGTGATGCTGGTCGGCGACTCTGCGTCCAACAATGTCTACGGCAACGAGACGTCGCTGCCCGTCACCGTCGACGAGCTCATCCCACTGGTGCGCGCCGTGACCCGCTCGGCCAAGCGAGCCCTCATCGTCGGTGACCTGCCGTTCGGGTCGTACCAACGGGATCCCGAGCAGGCCTACGACACCGCCGTGCGCTTCATGAAGGAAGGCCTCTGCCACGCGATCAAGCTGGAGGGGGGCGCCGAGATGGCCCCGCAGATCCGCAAGATCAGCGAGGGCGGAATCCCGGTGATGGCACACATCGGCTTCACGCCCCAGTCCGAGCACAACCTGGGTGGCTACCGTGTCCAGGGCCGCGGTGACGCGGCGCAGAAGACCATCGATGACGCGCTCGCCGTCCAGGCTGCCGGAGCCTTCGCCGTGGTCATGGAAATGGTTCCGGCCCCGGTCGCCAAGGAGATCACCGGACAGCTGGAGATCCCGACGATCGGGATCGGCGCCGGGCCGGACTGCGACGCTCAGGTGCTGGTCTGGCAGGACATGATGGGCCTTCGAACCGGCCGGGCACCGAGGTTCGTGAAGCGCTACGCCGACCTGCACGGCGTCATGCTGGAGGCCGCGCGGCAGTACGCCACCGACGTTGCCTCGGGTGCGTTCCCCGCACCCGAGCACTCCTTCGAAAGTTAGCCGGCCCAGCCCAACCAACGGACGCCGACGAAGATCACGGCGAAATAGGCCACCAGACCGGCGACCGGCACATACACACACCACACCGGTCGAGACTTGGCCAGTTTGACCACGGCAATCACCTGGATGACCCACAGCGCCACGATCACGGCGATACCTGCACCCGAGACGTTGAGCCGGTCCGCCGTGCCGGGCATCACCGTGAAGAAGGCCGGGAAGGCAATGAAGATCTGGATGAAGATTCCGGCCAACCCGATCCACGGACCCGAACGCTGAAGGTTGAATCGCATCAGCCGACCGGTCCTGAACCGGTTCCGCGGTCATTCCAGTTCGGGTCGTTGTCCCACGCGTCGTTGCGCTCCTGCACCTTCTGCAGCGCGTGCTCGGCCTCCTCGCGCGTCGGGTAGGGACCGAGTCGATCTGCCGGCCCACACCCGGCATCGGGCTCGACCTCGTGGTGTTTCAAGCAGAACCAGAAGTGTCCGGATGGCATCGACATGACCTCATGATGCCAACCGGCACCTGTCAGCTGCCGATGACCTCGTCCGGGTGGGCGCGGAACTCTTCGACCTGTGCGCGCTGCTTCTTCCCGAACCTCAGCCAGTCCGGCCGGTGTTCGACGATGTCGTAGAGCACCGGAACCAGGATCAGCGTCAGCAGTGACGAGGAGATCAGGCCGCCGATGACGACGATGGCCAGCGGTCGGGAGATGAACACGCCGCCCCCGGTGAGGCCCAGACCCATCGGCAGCAAGGCGAAGATCGTGGCCAATGCCGTCATGATGATTGGCCGGACCCGCAGTCGGGCACCCGCCATGATCGACTCCTCGACCGTCCCACCGTCGGCGCGCCTCTGGTTGATCAGGTCGATCAAGACGATGGCATTGGTCACGACGATGCCGATGAGCATCAGCATGCCGATCATGCTCGGGATGCCGATCGGTTGGTCGGTCAACAGCGACAGACCCAGCGCGCCGGTCGCGGCGAACGGGATCGAGACCAGCAGGATGATCGGCTGAACCAGCGAACGGAAAGTCGCGACCATGATCAGGTAGACGATGCCGATCGCGACCCACATGGCGGCGCCGAGCTCGCCGAACGACTGCTCTTGCTGCTCCGAGACACCGCCCAGGCGGGCCGTCACACCCTCGCCGAGGTCGAGCTCGGCGAGGCCGGTCTTGATGCCGGCCGTGATCGCACTCAGGTCCGCACCCTCGGACGCCGCCGTGATCGTCACGGCGCGCGCACCATCGACGCGTGTGATCTGGCTGGGTGCCCTGACCATGTCGACCGAGGCGATCTCGCTCAGCTTCACCGGCCGGGGCATCAGGTCCTCGATCGCATCAGCGGAGTCGTCGATCGCGTCGGCGCGGTCCTGGAAGTCCTGGCCCTCTTCCCACTGGTCGCGGGCTTCCTCGATCTGCTCATCGAGCTGGTCGGCACCTTCGTCTGCGCCGGCAATCGCCTGCCTCAGCTGGATGATCTGGGCCTGGACATCGTTGATCTTCTGGTCGATCTCAGTGACCTCGGGCGAGTTCGGGTTGTTCCGTCGCCATTCCTGCAGTTCGGCCAGGTAGACCTGGGCCCGCCTGAGGTCGTCCTGGAGCTCGTCGGCGGCCTCTTCACTGTCCTCGCGCTGCTCCTTCATGTCCCGGATCGACTTCTTGAAGTCGTCCTCAGCGTCGTCCTCCTGATCGTCCTGGAGGTCATCGCCGCGGGCTTCGACGACGTCGCCGGCATCCTCGCGGGTGTCGGCGGTCATCCGCTGGGTCGTCGGCAGCGTGATCTCCCGGAGCCGATCCAGATCGGTCTCCGGATCCTGAGTCCGAAGGTAGACGTCGAGCGTGGTGTCGTCCTTCGTCATCTCACCGATCTTCTCGCCGCGCACGGCCCACGAGACCGCTTGGCCCACGGTGGACTGGTTCATGCCCAGCTCGGCCGCCCGGACGTCATCGACGTCGACGTCGAGCATCTGCCGCTCGTCCCCGATGTCGCTCTTGACGTTGTTGAGGCCGGGCACCTCCTTCATCATCGTCACGACCTTGTCGCTCGCGGCAGCGAGCCGATCCGACGTCGGACTCTCGACGTAGACGACGACCTTGCCGGAGGTCTCGCTGTCGCCGACTGCGACCTCGATCTCGCCGATGCCGTCGAGCTTCGCCAGATCGGCGCGAAGGATCTTGGCTTCCTTGATCGGGTCTGATCCCGGCTCGAGTTCGACGTTGATCGACGCCTTGTTGGAGTCGTTCTTGAGGGCGATGAAGACGGAACCGCCGCCGCCGATCTCGGTCGAGTAGGTACCGAGGTTGGGTTGGCGCCGCATGACGTCCTCGACCCGGCGAGCCGCTTCAGACGTCTCGGCGAGACTCGTGCCGGTGGGCATCGTCTGGATGACCTGCAGGTTCGTCGCACTACCCGCACCGATGAAGTCGGTCTTGAGGAACGGAGCCATGAAGATCGTGCCGGCGAAGATCAGGATGGCCAACACCAACGTGATGGCCCGGTGCATGAGTGCCCAGTTCAGGATCGGCAGGTACGCGTGCTGAAGCCATCCGTCGGCCTCGTCGTGGGCGTGTGCAGCGACGTCGTCCGGGGTCGCTCGACGCTGCATGATGTACGACGCGAGGACGGGCACCACGGTCAGCGAAACCACCAACGACGCCAGCAGCGAGATGACGACCGTCAGGGCGAAGGGGCGGAAGAACGACCCGGCCTGGCCGCCGACCAAACCGATCGGCGCGAACACCGCCACCGTGGTGAAGGTCGAGCTCGTGATGGCGCCGGCAACCTCCTTGACCGACCTCACCAACGTGCCCATGCCGGATTCGCCGAGCCCTTGGTGTCGCTTGATGTTCTCGATGACGACGATGGAGTCGTCGACCACGCGACCGATGGCCACGGTCAGGGCGCCCAACGTGAAGATGTTCAGGGTGTACCCGCCGATGAGCAGGCCGCTCATCGCGATGAACAACGACAGGGGGATCGATACACCGGCAATGAACGTCGGCGCGGCTGAGCGCAGGAACAACAGGATGATGAGCACGGCCATCAACAGGCCGATGCCGCCCTCCACGCTCAGGTCGTGGATCGACTTCTCGATGAAGGGAGCCTGGTCGAAGACTGCATCGAACTTGGTGCCGTTGCCGAGCCGGTTCTCCAGCTTGTCGAGCTCGTCCTTGACGTCGTGCGACACCTGGATGGTGTTCGCGGCCGACTCCTTGGTGATGGCCAGCGTGACGGCGTCCTTGCCGTTGACCCGGGACACCGAGGTGGAGACGGTGGGCTGCTCCTTGACGGTGGCGAAATCGCCCAAGCGCACCCGGCCGTCCTCGCCCTGAACCTCCAGGTCCTCGACCTGCTCCTCCGACACATAGGTGCGCCCGGTCTGGACGTCGATCTCGGCTGTGTCGGTTCGCATCGTGCCCGACGGGTACGCCTTGACGTTCGCATTGAACAACTGGCCGATCGAGGTCGGATCGACTCCGAGCTCGTTTGCCTTGTCGATGTCGAAGGTGATGACGACTTCGTGCTTTTCGTCGCCGGCGATGGTGACGTCCTGCACGCCCTCGATGTCCTTGATCGCGGGGACCATGACGTCTTCGGCCTGGTTCGACAACACACCGGCGCTGACATTGGACGACACACCGACGGTGAGAACCGGGAGGTCATCGAAGCTGCCGCTGCTGACCGTGGGATCGACGATGTCCGGCAGGTCGGCCGCGTCGACCGCGGCACGGATGTCGGCCATGATCTGGTCGGTGTCCTCGCCCCACTCCCACTCCACCGTGACCTGCGAGGTGTTCGACGAGCTGATCGAGGTGACCGACTTGACGCCGTCGACCGCGAGCACCTCGTCCTCGATCTCCTTGGTCACCTCCTGCTCGACGCTGGAGGGGCTGGCGCCCGGATAGATCGAAATGATCGTGCTCGCCGGCCAGTCGGTGCTGGGGATCGTTTCCTGCTTCAGCGCCTGCGCGGAGTACAGACCCGTGATGACGACCAGCACGGCCACCAGCAGCACGACGGTGCGGTTGGCCAGGCTAAAACGGGTCAGGCGACTCATTCGGCTCCCTCAAATGTCCAGCACTCCCCCGTGCCACGTCTTGCTCGAGCGTCGCACGTCAACGCAAACTCAAGCCATCAGGATCGTCCCTGAGGAAACCCTGACTTGGTGAACACCGGGGTAATAGTTAGCACTATACTAACTAAATCTGACGGCTCTGTGGGGGTGACGCAACGTGACGAAGGCGACACGCGATGCGCTCACCCGCGAGATCCTGGAGCTCAATGAGCGGATCCGCCTCCAGTGCTTCGAACTTGCGGGTCCCATGGCCTTTCCTCCGGACCTGACGATGCGCCAGCTGCATGTCCTCGTCGCAGCCTCCCAGTCCGAGGGTGTGACTGTGCACGAGCTGGCCAACGCACTCGGCACCTCCGCACCCACGGCCAGCGGGCTGGTCAATCGGCTGGCCGCGAAGGGACTGGTCACCCGGGTGGAAGACGACGTGGACCGCCGCGTGCGTCACGTTCAGTTGACCGAGAAGGGTCAGGAGACGCTGAACGTGCTGGACTCGACGTACGAGCACCTGCTGGGCGAGATGGTCAACCTGCTCGACGCCGATGAGCTGTCGATGTTCCGTGACAACTCACGCATGATGCTCGACATGGTCGAGCGCACCCGTGAGCATCGCTGTGGAAGGCAGAAGCCCGCGTAGGTCAGCCGACGATCTCGTCGACGAAGCACCAGCGCCACGCCTCCCCCGGCTCGATGCTGCGCATCACCGGATGCCCAGACGAGGCGAAGTGCGCCGCCGCGTGCTTGCCGACGGACGAGTCGCAGCAGCCGACGTGCCCGCAGGTGAGGCACAGCCGCAGCGACACCCACGTCATGCCCTCGCGCACGCACTCCTCGCATGCGCCGGGTGTGCGTGGTGACGGCGTGTCGGCGGTACAGAACGCGCGGAGGTGCTCGCACTCGCCGGTGTACACCCGCAGATCGGTGTCCCGGTCGGCCGTGGACGCAGATTCCACCGCGTCCAGGATCGACTCCTCGACGTCGAGGCTGGCGAGCACCCGACGCAGAATGGCCTGGTCGATGGTGCCGCGGCGGCGCAGGTCGAGGATCGCGGCTCGCTCGCGTGCGAGCATCGCAGCCCGCGCTCGCGAGTACTGGGCGCTGGGAGTCTCCAGCCCACCCAGCCGTTCCCATACGGCATTGGTCCGATCGAGCGCCCGCTGCCGCACCCGCTCGGCGACGGCCGCGTCGAGGTCGTCGCCCTGTTCGTCCAACCACGCCAGACCAGCGTTGACGGCACTCTGGTACGCGGTCGCCTCCTGAATGTGGTCCTCGTGCGGGTCGGGACCGCTCACCTTCAGGATGCGGAGCAGGGACGGAAGCGTCAGGCCCTGGATCAGCAGTGTCCCAACCGTGACGACGAAGGCGATCATCACCAGGACCGGGCGATGGGGCGTGTCCGGTGGAAGCAGGAACACCGCCGCAAGCGTCACGACACCACGCATTCCGGCCCAACCGACGACGGTCGGAATCGGCCACGGCGGAGCCGGATCGACGCGGCGGACGCTCGGGATCAGGCGCGGCAGGTAGGTGGCCGGATAGATCCAGACCATCCGCAGCACGATGACGGCGGCCAGGACAAACACACTGGCCAGGGCGATGCGACCGGCGCCAAGGTCGTCACCGGCAAGACCGGCGACGATGCTCTCCGCCTGCAGCCCGATCAGCAGGAAGACCACGTTCTCCAGGACGAACGAGAGCGTGGCCCAGTTGGTGCGCTCGAAGAGCCGTGACGTTGCCGACTGGATCACCGGACTCTTGTGTCCCAGCAGCAGGCCCGCCACCACGACGGCGAGCACGCCGGACGGATGGAAGTCGACGCCCGGGACGTGGATCTCCTCGGCCACGACATAGGCAACCCATGGCGTCAGCAGCGAGACCGCGACATCGGCGAGGTCATCCTCCAGCCGGCGACGAATCTTGCCGACGACGAGTGCAACGGCCATGCCGACCAGGACGCCGCCGACGGCGGAGATGAGGAAACCCGCACCGACCTCCGACACCGAGACGGCTCCGGCCATCGCGGCAATGGCGGTACGCAGGGTGACGATCGCCGTCGCGTCATTGACCAGGCTTTCGCCTTCGAGAATCGTCACGATGCGCCGCGGCATGCCGGCCCGCCGTGCGACGGCGGAGGCGGCCACCGCGTCCGGTGGTGCCACAACCGCACCGAGCGCGAACGCCACCGGCCACGAAACAGGCAGCAGCTGATGCACGAGCGCGCCGACGCCCACGACCGTGAACACGACGAGACCGACGCTGAGCAGCGCAATCGGCCGTCGGTTGGCCGCGAAGTCGATCAGCGAGGTCTGGATGGCCGATGCGTAGAGCAGCGGCGGCAGGAGGCCGACCAGAACGATCGTCGGGGTGAGCTCGAACTCCGGCACCATCGGGAGGTAGGACGCGGCGGCTCCGAGAACGATCAGCAACAGCGGCGTGGAGACGGTGTAGCGCTCGGCGACGACGCTGCCGGCAATGGCGATCGCGACCAGGGTGACGAGCGTCAGCGCAATCTCCACGCGCCCATTCAATCAAGGGGCGACGGTGCACGCACTGCTTGATCCTGGCGGTAGATCCGGATGGTCGGGCTGTGGAAGCCGTACGAGAGCCACTTGGGTTCGAAGGCCTTCACCAGCCGGTAGCCCATGACCTGGCGGTAGTACGCCGTCCGCTTCGGATCTGCGCCCGGGGAATCCAGGTAGCGCTGGTACCTGAACGAGCTGAGGACGAAGTACGGGGCGGGGTCACCGGATCCGTCCGGATCCAGGCTGTCCCCACGGTCGTCGACGTACCAGATGTCTTCCACGTCCCACCCGTGCGCGACCGGCCGGTACATGCGGTTGTCGACGAGCACGATGTGCGTTCCCGGCGGGAAATGGTCGTCCATCCAGGCGCCGGCAACCAGGCGGGTGTCGTGTCCTGCCTCGTCGGCGATCATCGCCGACTTGACCGCCGGCGGCACCACGAAGACGACAGCACACGCGATCAGGCCGAGCACCGGCTTGCCCAGGCCTTCGGCTCGTCGAATGATCGCCTGGATCCCGAAGGCTGCCTGGACACACAGGAGCGGGACGACCGGCGTCAGGTAGCGAGCCGCGAACGGTGCGGGCTTCGCGACGCTGTGCTCCAGGACGAGGTAGGCCAGCAGTGCCGCGAGGACGATCGTCCATCCGGCGGGCCTACGCCACAGCGGGACCGCTCCGGCGATCGCGACCACGAACACCGGCCACGTCATTCCGGGGATCAGCCCGTGTCGGACGTAGTAGGTCCACCACTCCGACCACGGCGAAATCGGGATGGTGATGCCATCGTGGCTGCCGCTGCGCGAATACAGGAACTGGAACTCGAAGGCCCTCCACAACAGGCCCGGGTCGAGCAGGTACTGCGGCGAGACGACGAGGATTCCGACGAGGGCTGCGACGGCCAGCACGCAGAGTCGGCCGACGAGCTGGCCCGGGCGGGTGCGGTCGCGCCTGGCCACGGCGAGGACCGCGATGCCGATGACGGGTACCAACGCAACCACGGCGAACTTCGTCGAGAAGCCGGCGCCCAACGCCAGCCCCAGCAGCGTGAGCCGGCCCCACGACGGCACCTTCCAGTACCTGACCAGTGCGAGCATCACGAGCACAGTCATGAGCGCGAGCGGGCCATCCTCCTTGACGTACCGCGACATCGCGGTGTGGAACGGGAGGACCGCAACCAGCAAGGCGGCGACCAGAGCCGGCCGGGCGTCATCGTCGTCGCTGAGCTCGCGGGCCAGCATCCAGACGCCGAGTACGGTCAGGACGCCGACCACGACCATGAAGAGCCTGGCGACGTAGAGCGAATCGGAGTCACCCAACGGCACCCCGACGCTTCCCAGGACTCGGTAGATCACGAACAGCGAGTTGAGGACGAAGCCGGGCTGGGTCTCCGAGAGGTTGGGGATCCCCTCGTACAGCGCATCGTCACGCCGATGGATCTCGTCGAGCGACCAGTGGCTGGGC
>DATEDT010000058.1:0-25709 GCA_035281505.1 Aeromicrobium sp.
ACCGGGCGGCGATCCTTGCCGCGGGCGTGGCCGGCCTGGTGGCCGGTGCCGTCTCCATGGCACTGGGTGAATATGTCTCGGTCAGCTCCCAGCGCGACACCGAGCGCGCATTGCTGGCAAAGGAGCGCTACGAGCTCGAGAACTTCCCCGAAGAGGAGCTCGACGAACTGACCGAGATCTACGTCGCCAAGGGCGCGTCACCGACGACGGCTCGCCAACTGGCACGTGAACTCACCGAACACGACGCGTTTGCGGCGCACGTCGATGCCGAACTGGGCATCGATCCCCATGACCTCACCAACCCTTGGCACGCCGCGATCTCGTCGGCGTCGGCCTTCAGCCTGGGGTCGGTGCTTCCGATCCTGGCCATCATCTTCACTCGAGCCGACATTCGTATCGCCATGACCATGGCAACCGTGATCCTCGCCCTGGCCATCACGGGCGTGGTGAGCGCTTGGCTCGGCGGCGCACGGATCGGTCCCGCGACGGCTCGCCTGGTCGTCGGAGGCGCGGCCGCGATGGGACTGACGTACGCACTCGGCCAGGCCATTGGTGGCGGTGCCCTGTGAGCGGGGCGGCAAGCCACGGGGCCGCGTGCCTCAACCGGGTCTAACCTCGAGGCATGGCTGACTTGCCTTCACCCGAATGGCGCATCGAGCACGACACCATGGGCGAGGTCAGGGTGCCCGCCGACGCCTTGTGGCGGGCCCAGACCCAACGGGCGGTCGAGAACTTCCCCATTTCGGGACGTCCGATCGAGTCGGCGCAGATTCGTGCTCTCGCACTCATCAAGAGTGCGTGCGCCCAGGCGAACTCCGAGTTGGGCATCATTCCGGCCGACGTCGCCGACGCCATCGTCCATGCTGCGCGGGAAGTGTCCGCCGGGCAGCACGACGACCAGTTCCCGGTCGATGTCTTCCAGACCGGTTCGGGAACGTCGAGCAACATGAATGCCAACGAGGTCATTGCGACCTTGGCGTCGCGCCAACTGGGCCGCGACGTCCATCCCAACGATCACGTCAACGCCAGCCAGTCGAGCAACGATGTCTTCCCGACCTCGCTGCACCTGGCAGCGACCGAAGCGACACTGCGCGATCTGGTGCCGGCCCTCGAACACCTCGCCGAGGCGCTCGGACGGAAGGCCACTGAGTTCGGCGAGGTCGTCAAGTCCGGGCGCACCCACCTCATGGACGCCACGCCCGTCACGCTCGGGCAGGAGTTCGGCGGCTACGCCGCCCAAGTGCGCAAGGGAGTCGACCGACTCAACGCTGCGCTCCCCCGCGTCGCCGAGGTCCCGCTCGGCGGCACCGCGGTCGGCACCGGCATCAACACCCCGGCCGGGTTCCCGCAGCGCGTCATCGCGCTCCTCGCCGAGGCGACCGGATTGCCCGTCACCGAGGCCACGGACCACTTCGAGGCGCAGGGTGCCCGGGACGGGCTCGTGGAGCTCTCCGGCCAGCTCCGCACGATCGCGGTCAGCCTGACCAAGATCTGCAACGACCTGCGCTGGATGAGCTCGGGCCCCCGCACCGGGCTGGCCGAGATTCATCTGCCCGACCTCCAGCCGGGATCGAGCATCATGCCGGGCAAGGTCAATCCGGTCCTGCCGGAGGCCACGCTCATGGTGGCCGCGCAAGTGGTCGGCAACGACGCGACCATCGCGTGGGCCGGCGCATCCGGGAACTTCGAACTGAACGTCGCGATGCCGGTCATCGGGCGCAACCTCCTGGAGTCCATCCGGTTGCTCGCCAACGCATCGAGGGTGCTCGCCGACCGCACCATCGACGGCATCACCGCCGACACCGAGCGGATGCGCGAATACGCCGAGTCGAGCCCCTCGGTCGTCACGCCGCTCAATCGGTTCATCGGCTATGAGAATGCCGCCGCCGTGGCGAAGAAGGCGGTCAAGGAGCGCAAGACGATTCGTGAGGTCGTCCTCGAGGAGGGCTATGTCGACCGCGGCGACCTGACGCTCACCGAACTGGACGAGGCCCTGGACGTCCTGGGAATGACCCGGCCGTAGCCCGTGCCGATCGCGTCAGATGGCTTCGGCCGTCTCCAGATCGAAGAAGTGCAGCGAGTCACCGGCCACGGCCACCTTGATGGTGCTGCCGACACCCACCGGAGCGTCGGTCGAGAGCTGCGCGACGAAGAAGTTCTGGAACAGGTCGAACTCGAAGTCGTCCTCGATCGCGGTCAGCTGCTCCTCGACCTCGGAGTCGATCTCGTAGCCGAGGTAGACCGACTGTGTCTTGCCACCCCATTCGACATCGTCGACACGCCCCTCGAACTCGATCGGTCGGGTCAGCCGGTACGACTCGGCTCGGGAGGCGTCGAAGCAGTGCTCCGGCCGGATACCGACGACCACCAGCTCGCGCTCGCCGATGCGGTCCGCCTGCTCGGCGGAGAGTCGCACGTCACCGAACGGCAGGCTCAGCGTCGAGCCGTCGACGGCCGCCGGCATCAGATTCATCACCGGTGAACCCATGAATCCGGCAACGAACAGGTCGGCCGGCGTCTCATAGATCTCCCGGGGGGAACCCACCTGATGGATCCAGCCGAGATTGATGACGGCGACCTGGTCGGCCAGCGTCGTGGCCTCCTCTGGCTGCGTCGTGGTGAAGATCGATGTGCGCTCGAGGTCGGTCTGCCACTGGACCGTCACCGACCGCACATGTCCGCGAATGCGCGGTTCCTGCGCCGAGAAGGCGTCGTCGAACAGGTAGGCCGACGCGTCCCGCACCAGGGACCGGCCGAGGGCGGTGCGCTGCCGCTGCGCGTCGTCCAGGGCCGAGGGCCGCTCGTCCAGAACCGGCGCGAGCGCCAGCAGCTCGGCGACCTCCTCGACGAGTGCGTCAACCTCGTCCTCGGCCTGCTCACGCCGCAGCGACGCGGCGAACGCCATGTTGTCGTAGGTGTCGAGGTGCGGATGCAGCAGGTAGTCGGCGAAGACCATCGAGAGGTTGCGATCGCGCGGGCTCATGCGGTTGGCGACCGTCTCGGCGATCAGGACCTCACCTTCGGTCGGGTCCTCCAGTCCCACCAGGATGCGCAGCAGCGTCGTCTTGCCCGCACGGGGTGGGCCGCAGATCGCGAGGCGCTCGCCGGAGGCCACGGCCAGCGAAACGTCGTCGAGCACCCGCGTCCCGTCCAGCAGATCGAGTGTGATGTTCCGGAACTCGATGTCGGTCATCGGTACGTCCTTCCCAGCAGGAGCAGGATTTTCCGCGGCACTGCCAGCAGCACGGCCAGCGACGGGATCAACAACAACAGCGCCAGGGCCATCACGGCGGAGTCACCCGATCCGCCGGCGTCGCCGGCGGCGAAGATCATCGTCGCCGGGAGGAGCCGCGACGACTGGCTCGACATCATCACTGCACCGACGGCCAGGTCATTGAGCGCGACGACGAAGGTCACGAAACCAGCAACCAGGAGGCCCGGGCCGATGATCGGCACAAAGAAGCGGCGGAACTCGTCACCGGTGGATGCACCCTCGACCCGGATCGCGTCGCGCAATGTCCACGGCACGTCACGCAGCACGGACACACACAGCCAGGTCGCCAGCGGGACGGTGAGCAGCAGCATCGGGATGACGGGGGCCAGCCGGAAGCCGATCAGGCCGAAGACGCGCAGCTGCTCGGCGATCGCGCCCTGGAAGACGATGACCGGCGCCAGGATCAGCGTGACGACACCGAGATAGATGCGGGAGGCCAGCTTGCTGCGCTCACGAATGAGCGCGTGCGCGGCCGGCAACGCGATGGCCAGCGAGAGCACGGTGGCCACGAAGGACACCAGGAGTGAGTTCAGCAGGGCGCCGCGCAGGTCGGCACGGCCCAGCGCTTCGCCGAAGGCCGACCAGTCGAAACGCTGGGGCAGCATCGCCGTAGGCGTGCCGAGATCGGGCGCCACAGCCACGGTGAACATCCACAGCAGGGGCGCCAGCGTGAAGACGATCATGAGCTCGAGGCCGACGACTGACCAGACCGACACGCGCCGCGGGGAGTCGGAGATGATCACGCCGACCGCCCCCGTCAGCATCAACACCACGGCCAGCGCGAGCCAGAGCGCACGGTCCGGACCGACCACCCGCAGAATGCCGTAGTTGGCCAGCACGAAGCCCAGCAGGAACGCGGTGGCGGACGCGGCAAGCCGGGACCGGACAGTGGGGCTCACAGGGCCCTCCGCACTTGCATGAGCAGGGTCAGCAACAGGCCGAGGGCCGCTGCCAGGAGGATGAGCAGCAGCGCCATGGCAGCGCCGAGGCCGATCTCGAAATCGGTGAAGGACGTGGTCCAGACCAGCTGGGACGCCGTCGACAGATCGCCCAGTGCGTCGGCGGTGAGCAGCGGCGCTTCGATGGACCGGAGTGCATCCAGCGAGCGATAGAGCGCCGCGACGGCGACGGCCGGTGCAACTGCGGGCAACACGACGTGGGTCAGGCGTTGACGCGCGGTCGCTCCGTCGGCGATCGCGGCATCGAGCAGCGACGGCTTGACCCTGCTGAGCCCGGCCAACAGGATCACCGTGGTGATGCCGGTGCCCCGCCAGACCTCGTGCGACAGCAGGGTGGCCAGAGCGGTCAGCTGACCGCCTCCCGGGTCCACCCGGAACCATGCCGTCGCGAACCCGTCCACCCATCCGTCGCGCCACGCTGTGGCGACGGCCGCGGGCATCAGAATGAACGGCACGAGCAGCAGCACCTGGACCCACGGCCCGCCGAAGGTGATGCGCCGCAGCGTTCCGGCGAATGCGGCACCGAGCAGGAGTTGCGCGAGGACCGCGACGGTGACGACCACCAGTGTCAGCGCGACCGCCAGCCACCAGTCACGGCCGTCGACAACGTCGATGAAGTTGCGAACGTGCGAGAACCTGCCATCGTCCGGCGCGGTGAGCGACCGCTCGAACAGCGAGACGACAATCAGGCGCAGCAGCGGCAGCAGCGTGAGGATGACGAGGATCCCCACCAGTGGCCCGAGGTAGACCCATGGGTTTCGCTCCACCCGACCCGCCGGCGCGTAGGAGCGCTTCCTCGTCCGGCGCACCTTCTTGGGCTTGGGCGCATCCGCGGCGTCGTCTTCCTCCGCGGCGTCGTCTTCCTCCGCCTCGTCGTCGCCGGAGTCAGCCGGAAACTCCTCCAGCTTCTCGCCGGGGAGCTCATCCAGGGCGTCCTCCACCGCCTCGTCCAAGGTCTCGAGGGACGGGTCGTCCGTCACGTCGGGTGTCTCGTCAGCCGGGACGCCCTTCACCGGGTCGCTCATCGCAGCCCTCCGCCGACCAGGGTGGCCACCGCGGCGGCCGATTCCTTGGGGGTGTGGTTGGGCGCCACGGCCGAAAGTGGGGTCCATGCCGACGTGATCGCCTTCTCAGCCAGGTGCCAGTAGGGCGTGGACGGCACGTTGACCCCGTCGCGTGCGGCAGACAACAGGGTCGGGGCGTACGGGACGACCCGGCGGACGTTGCCGTTCTGGTACACCGATGCACGCGCCGCTCCCCGCCCCGAGTTCACCATGATCTCGGCCTGCGACTCAGCGGACGACAAGCACTTGATCGCCGCGAAGGCCGCCTTGCGGTTCTCCGACGACCTCGGCACGGCCAGCGCGGCCGCAGCCATCGGCGACTTGCTCACTCCGCCGATGACCGGGTAACGGAGCGGACGCATGTCGGCGGCGATGGCCACCACCTCGCGCGCCGTTCGCGCCGACGCGCGCGCGACCAGGAAGGCACCACGTGTACCGGCAAACTCGCTCAGCGCCCGGTCGGAGGGGCCGGCGCCCAGGCCGGAGGAGACATAGAACTGAACGAGGCCGGCAGCGACGCGGCCGGCATCGGAGTTGAGACCCACCTTGGGCTTGCGGCCGGTTCCGGTCATGACCTGTCCACCGGCTTCGGCGACGAGCCCGACCACCCAGTCACTGACACCGGTGCCATCGGCGTTGTCGACCTGAACCGAGGCGCGGATGCGGTCCGCGCCGGCCAACAACGCGTCCCATGAGACCGGCCGGTTGGTGTCGATGCCGGCTCGCTCCGCGGAGGCGCCACGGAACCAGAGCAGCTGCGGATCGACCCACCACGGCACCGCGACCAGTTTGCCGCGGTAGGTCGCGGCTTCAGCGGCCGCCGGGATGATCCCGATGTCGAACGTCAGCGCCTCCGGCAGCGGTGCGAGGAACTTCGCGGCCGCGAACTCCGCCGTGAGTGCCGAGTCCAGCGTGAGGATGTCGATGTCGTCACCACCGGCCGACAGCCGGCGCACCAGGTCAGCCCGCCGGTCCTTGAGCAATGGGGGCAGGACGTGAACATCGATGCGATAGCCGCCGGCGGCATCGCTGCACTGCTCGGCCAGGGCCTCCTCGCCGACGCGATCGGGCAGAGTCCACCACGTCAGCGTCTTGGTCTGGCTGCTCCCGCACCCAGCCAGCGATGCTGAGAGAGTGAGTGCGAGAACAAGCAGGATGAAATACCGCGTTCTCACCGGCGCAACTTTGCCACATCGGTGGTGCTTGGAAGCCCACTTCAGAGCGCGACGTCCTCCAACATTTCGGTAACGAGGGCCGCGATCGGCGACCGCTCGGACCTGGTCAGGGTGACGTGGGCGAAAAGCGGGTGTCCCTTGAGCCGTTCGACGACTGCGACGACACCGTCATGACGGCCCACGCGCAGGTTGTCACGCTGGGCCACATCGTGCGTGAGCACCACTTTGGAGTTGGCACCGATGCGCGACAGGACGGTCAGCAAGACGTTGCGCTCCAGTGACTGCGCCTCGTCGACGATGACGAACGCGTCGTGCAGCGAGCGTCCGCGGATGTGGGTCAACGGCAGCACCTCGAGCATGCCGCGGTCGAGAATCTCCTCGATGACCGGCGACGTGGTGACCGCACCCAACGTGTCGAACACCGCTTGTGCCCAGGGCCCCATCTTCTCGGACTCGCTGCCGGGGAGGTACCCGAGCTCCTGGCCGCCGACCGCATAGAGCGGACGGAAGACCACCACCTTGCGGTGCTGCCCGCGCTCCATGACCGCCTCGAGGCCGGCACAGATGGCCAGGGCCGACTTGCCGGTTCCGGCGCGACCGCCCAGCGACACGATGCCGATCTCCGGGTCGAGCAGGAGGTCGAGCGCGACCCGCTGCTCGGCCGATCTGCCGTGAATGCCGAACGCATCGCGGTCCCCGCGCACCAGCTGGACCTGCTTGTCGGCAGTGACACGGCCGAGTCCACTGCCCTTGTCGGAGATGAGCACCAGCCCGGTGTGGCAGGGAAGGTCGCGCGCCTCGGCCAGGTCGAGGGTGCCGGACTCGTACAGCAGGTCGAGGTCGACGCTCTCCACCTCGACCTCGGCCATGCCGGTCCACCCGGACTCGACCGGGAGCTCGGCTCGTGGTTCCTCGGCGGTCAGTCCGACGGCCGAGGCCTTGACCCGCATCGGCAGGTCCTTGGAGACCAGGGTGATGTCGTGTCCCTCGTTGGCGAGGTTGCGCGCGACGGACAGGATGCGCGTGTCGTTGTCGCCGAGCCGGAAGCCGGCCGGCAGTGAGTCGACGCTGGTGTGATTGAGCTCGACCCGAATCGACCCACCGTTGTCGCCGATCGGAACCGGCGCAGCCAGGCTTCCGTGCCTGACGCGCAGGTCGTCGAGGAAACGCAGCGCGGTGCGGGCGAAATAACCCAGCTCCGGGTGGTGTCGTTTGGCCTCCAGCTCCGTGATGACGACGACGGGGATGACAACCTCATGTTCGTCGAACCGCGACATGGCGGCCGGGTCGGCCAGAAGAACGCTGGTGTCGAGAACGTAGGTGCGTGGAGCTGCTTGGGTCTTCACCGGCACGGAGATCTCCTCGGCGGCCCACGCGCGCCCTGCGCGAGCCCGCAGTCAGTCGTTCTGGCAATGGGGGCGGTGGGGCTCAGGGGCGAGCTTCAACACATTTCGAAAGTACGTCCGCACACACCGAAACACGACTGCGACACGCAGGGACACGCAACGTTTACGCAGCGTGCATGGGCACGTCAGCGACCGAAACGACGCTGACGTGCCGCATATGACCGGAAGGCACGCAACAGGTCGACCTTGCGGAAGGCCGGCCACAGGACGTCACTGAAATAGAACTCGGAATGGACGCTCTGCCAGAGCAGGAAGCCGGAGAGCCGCTGCTCGCCCGAGGTGCGGATGACGAGATCCGGATCAGGCTGGCCCTTCGTGTAGAGGTGCTCAGCGATGTCGTCGACCTCCAGCGTGCGCGCCACGTCCTCCAGCTCAAGCCCCTCGGCCGCCTTCTCCAGCAGCAGGGAGCGAATGGCGTCGGTGAGCTCCTGGCGTCCCCCGTACCCGACACAGACGTTCACCCGCATGGCCTGGCCATCCACATCGTTGTCGACGGTGCGCTCGGAGGCCTCCTTGAGCCGGTTCACCGATTCGGCCGGCAACAGCTCGAGACTGCCCATGAGTGTCAGCCGCCAGCGCCCGTCGTCGGCCAGTCGGTCGACCAGCGTCTCGACGGCTCCCAGAATGCTCTTCAGCTCGTCCGGCGGGCGCTGCAGGTTGTCGGTCGACAGCACCCAGAAGGTCACCGTGCCGACACCCAGGTCGTGGCACCAGCCGAGGAACTCGTCGACCTTCGCCGCACCGGCCGCGTAGCCCTCGCTCAGGTCGGTCCCTGCGTCCTTGGCCCACCGGCGATTGCCGTCCACGATGGCCCCGACGTGCTTGGGCATCTGTTCGGGGCGCAACTCTCGTGCAAGACGACGCTCGTAGGCGCCGTAGAGCAGGTCACCGAAACCCATGGCGCTAAGTTCATCACATGTCGACGCCCTTGCCCGACTCGCTGCGCGACGCGGTCGATGAACTCAAGCCGAAGCTGCGCGGATGGCTGCACGCCGCGATCGCGCCGTTGGCGTTCTTCTCATTTCTCGTGCTGCTCGTTCTGGCCGAGAGCGTGCGCGTCCGGGCCGGCGCGGCCGTCTTCATGTTCTCCGCCGTGCTCCTGTTCGGCGTGAGCGCCGTCTACCACACCGGACGCTGGGGCGAACGCGCCAAGACGATCTGGAAGCGGTTCGACCACGCCAGCATCTTCATTCTCATCGCCGGCTCCTACACGCCATTCGCCCTGCTGCTGCTGACGCCGACGCACGCCGCGATCATGCTGTCGCTGGTCTGGGGTGGCGCCCTGATGGGCGTGCTCTTCCGCATCTTCTGGGTCGGTGCACCGCGGTGGCTGTACGTGCCGCTCTACCTGCTGCTGGGCTGGGCTGCGGTCATCTATGCCGGCGAGTTCTTCCAGCGATCACCGACCGATGTCCTGGTGCTCATGATCGTCGGCGGCGGTCTCTATTCGATCGGCGCCTTGGTCTACGGCTTCAAGTGGCCCAACCCGTCGCCGCGCTGGTTCGGGTTCCACGAGGTCTTCCACGCGCTGACGATCGCAGCGTTCGTGGTGCACTACATCGGCATCAGCCTGCTGGCGTACCGAGACTACGTGGTTCCGTGACGGGCAAGTCACAGACGAAGTCGCGGCAGACGTAGGCGGCCGGCTTTCCGTCGATCTCGGTGCGGTCACGGAAGAGCGGGATGTCCAGACCGGCCTCGCCGGCCACGACGACAGCGCTGCCATCGAGCGCCAGGGCGGCTCGGTGCAACGCGCGCCGTTCCGGCCCATCGACCCCGACGACGGCGACCTCCATCGGTCCGGCGACCATCGCCTCGGCGGCGGCCATCGACCATCCGGCGAAGCGCGGAGCCCGCTCGATCAGCGTCGAAAGTCGCCCGAGGCCGGCTTCGGCCGCGTCGCGGTAGCGTCGTTCGCCGGTCAGAGCGGCAAACGCGACAAGCGCATGGAGCAGCGCCGACGTGCCCGATGGGTGGGCGTTGTCCGAGGGGTCCTGCGGACGCACCACCAACGCTTCGGCATCGTCGGCGGTGTCGAAGAACCCGCCGTCGCCGTCGGCGAAGTGCTCGAGGGCGCGATTCAGAATGCCGCGCGCCCGCTCGAGCCACACTGCGTCGCCGGTGATGCCGAGTACGGCGAGGAATGCGTCGGCGACGCACCCGTAGTCCTCCAGGACCGCGGCGGATCGACCCTGCACGCCATGGCGCGAGGTGCGCACGAACCCGTCGTTGCCGGCACGGTGGACGGACACCAGCAGTTCGGCTGCCGCCACCGCGGCCTCGGCGTAGCGCGGCTCGTCCAGGACGACCGACGCCTCGGCAAGCGCCGAGATGGCCAACCCGTTCCACGCTGCCACGACCTTGTCGTCGCGGGCCGGACGGCTGCGTTTGGACCGCGCCTCGAGCAGTCGGGCACGAATGCTCGGCCAGCGCCCCGGATCGTCGGGGTCGGCGGGAAGCTGCAGCGTGGAGTAGCCGCGCTCGAAGGTTCCCTCCGGCGTGACCGCAAGGACGTCCGCGGCCCATGGCCCGTCGTCGGGGCCCAGCACATCGATCAGCTGATCGCGATTCCAGACGTAGTAGGCGCCCTCATGGACGTCGCCCGCCTCATCAGCACTGTCGGCATCGAGCGCAGAAGCGAAGCCTCCCTCGGACGTCGCCAGCTCGGCCAGCAGGAAGTCGGCCGTCTCGCGGGCGATCCGTTCGGACTGTGCCGCCTGTCCGGCCTCACCGGTCCGGGCCACGTGGAGGTAGAACCGCACGAGCTGGGCGTTGTCATAGAGCATCTTCTCGAAGTGCGGCACCCGCCAGAATCGGTCGACGCTGTAGCGGGCGAAGCCGCCACCGAGCTGGTCGTAGATGCCGCCGCGTGCCATCGAATCCGCGGTTCGGCGTGCCATGGCGACGGACCGTTCATCACCACTGCGTGCGAACTGGCGCAGCAGGAACTCCAGCACCATGGTCGGCGGGAACTTCGGCGACCCGCCGAAACCGCCGGCCGTGCCGTCGAACTGTGTGGCCAGGAGTTCGACCGCAGCATCGAGCGCCGCTGCGTCGACCGGGGTCGACGAGATCGCCGACTTCGTGCGCAGGTGTTCGACCGCCTCGCGGCTGGCGCCGAGGACGTCGGAGCGCCGCGTGCGCCATGCCTCAGCAAGCGCCTGCAGGATCTGGGTGAAGGCCGGCATCCCCTGCCGCGGCTCCGGGGGGAAGTACGTCCCAGCGAAGAACGGCTCACCGGTGGGCGTCAGGACGCAGGTCATCGGCCATCCGCCGTGACCCGTCATCGCCTGCGTCGCCTGCATGTAGACGGCATCGACATCCGGCCGCTCTTCGCGGTCGACTTTGACGTTCACGAAATGGTCGTTCATGTAGGCAGCCGTGACCGGATCCTCGAACGACTCGTGCGCCATGACGTGGCACCAATGGCACGCCGCATAGCCCACGCTCAACAGGATCGGACGATCCAGGGACTGCGCAAGCGCGAAGGCCTCCTCGCCCCACTCGTACCAGTCCACCGGGTTGTCGGCGTGCTGGAGCAGGTAGGGACTGGTCGACTCGGCGAGGCGGTTGGCCATGGGTCAGTCGCCTTCGTCCTCGCCTTCCCAGGGCTCCTTCGCCTTCTTGGCGTGCTTGAGGAACGATCGCCACAGCAGGGCGACCGAGATGAACAGGACGACGACGACGATCAGCGCCGTGAAACCTGGTTCGGAGCTTCGCCAGTCGATCGGCGGATTGGCAGCGGACAGGAGGTCGATCACCCGGCCAGCCTAGCGAGCGTCATGATTGAGCCATGTCGGCCACGCAAGCTGTCCTCGTCACCGGTGCGTCCACGGGCATCGGACGGACAATCGTCGAGCAGCTGGCGGCCGAGGGCAACCGGGTGTTCGCGGCCGTACGCGACCTGTCGGACGCCACGACTCATCCGCTGGTCACACCGGTGCGCCTCGATGTGACTTCGGCCAACGAAGCGCTTCACGCTGCATCGACGGTGCGAGAGTCGCTCCTGGGAATGCCCCTGCGCGGCATCGTCAACAACGCCGGCGTTGCAGTCGGCGGTCCGCTGGAGTTCGTCGAGCTCGACGAGCTCCGGCGCCAGTTGGAGGTGAATGTGGTCGGCCAGTTGGCCGTGACCCAGGCCTTCCTGCCGCTCCTGCGCGACAGCGGGGTGCCGGATCCACGGATCGTGTTCATGGGATCCATCTCCAGCCGCATTGCGCTCCCCTTGCTCGGCCCGTATGCCATCTCAAAGTTCGGTGTACGGGCGATGGCCGAGGCGCTCCGGCGCGAGTTGCGCGGGTGGGGCTTCAAGGTCTCGGTGGTCGAGCCCGGTGTCGTCGCGACCCCCATCTGGGACAAGGGCATGGCCGACATCGACGCCTCTGAAGCGACGATGCCCCCCCATGCCCGCACGTTGTACCGACCGTTCACCACCGCCACGCGCAAGGCCATGACAAGCGGACCGGACGTCGGCATGCCGCCTTCGAAGGTCGCCGACGTCGTCAGCAAGGCGCTGTTCGACAAGCGTCCGCGCGCCGAGTACGTCGTCGGCGCCGACGCCAAAATGGGCTCAGCCGTCTCGGCCGTGCTGCCCACAGCCGTCATGGACCGTCTGATCGACTCCGGATTTCGGCGGCGGGCAGATGGCTGACCTCGACGATCGATACGGGCGCAGGAGCGCCAGCCGACGCTGGATCTGGCCGGCTGTCGCCGCCATCGGGATCGCCGGTGCCGTCACGTGGGCCGCGTGGGTGGCGTTCCAACCGCGACCGGTCAACGGTGTCCTCTGGGCCTACGAGGTGGTGGACGAGCACCGCGTCCAGGTGACGCTCGAGATCCACCGCCCGGATCCGATCGCCGTCGAGTGCACGGTCTTTGCCCAGGCCGAGGACCACTCGGTTGTCGGCGAGCGCACCGTCGTCGTTCCAGCTCGTAATGTCAAGAACACGCGGATCACGACTTCCATCAAGACCGAGCGGCGCGCTGTGAACGGAGTGCTGCGGGGGTGTCGTCCTCGCGCGTGAGTTGTTAGGCTTGGTGTTTCGCCCCGGGTGGAATCACCTGGGGTGTGCCACGTTTTTGCCCCATGTTGTGAGGAGCAGCCATGACGCAGGACGCATCGCCCGCCGAGGCCATCTGGGTCACGCAGGAGGCCTACGAACGCCTGCAGGCCGAACTCGACCACCTGCGTGGCGAGGTGCGCGCCGAGATCACCACGAAGATCGCCCAAGCGCGCGACGAGGGGGACCTGAGCGAGAACGGCGGCTATCACGCGGCCCGCGAGGAGCAGGGCAAGAACGAGGCCCGCATCCGCCAGCTGGAGGACCGACTGCGACGCGCACAGATCGGCGAGACGCCGGCCGACGACGGGCTCGTCGAGGCCGGGATGAAGGTGACCATCCGATTCGAGGGTGATTCCGACACCGAGACGTTCCTGCTGGGCTCGCGCGAGCTGCTCACACTCGACAGCGCGGTCGATCTCGACGTCTACTCCCCCACATCACCGCTCGGCGAAGCCATCAGTGGCAAGAGCGTCGGCGACAAGGCGTCGTACGAGACCCCCACGGGCAGGACCATCAGCGTCGAAATCGTCGACGCAGTCCCGTTCTGAGTCAGGCTCCGCCGATTGGGGCGAGGTCCTCGGGATCGGTCTGGTACTCCCGGGCCTGTTCGGCCAGGTGTCGTACGACGCCGTTGAGGCACGCCGCCAGGGGGACGGCGATCAACGCACCGACGATGCCGGCCACGACGACGCCGGCGGCGATGGCGACGATGATCGCCAGCGGATGGAGCCGCACGAACTTGCCCATGAGGAACGGCTGGAGGACGTGCGACTCGGTCTGCTGCACGACGACCACGGCGGCCAACATGAACAGGGCGACCCAAGGACCCTGAGCCACCAGCGCGACGAGCACGGCCACCGACCCGGCGATCAACGCACCGATGATGGGAATGAACGCGCCCAGGAACACGAGCACGCCGATCGCGAAGGTGAGCGGAACACCGAGGATCCAGGCCGCGATCATGACCCCGAGCGCGTCGGTGAGGGCGACGACAACGGTCGCCCGGACGAATGCGGTCAACGAATGCCATGCGGTGTGACCGGAGGAGTTGATCCGCTCACGGGAGGCGCTGGGGAAGAGCACGACGATCCAGCTCCAGATCCGGTCGCCCTCGTAGAGGAAGAAGAAGGTGGCAAACAGCGTGATGAAGAACCCGGCGACGAGGTGGCCGATCCGCAGCCCGACCTCGGTCACCCGGGTCACGATTGAGGTGTCGCTGGACGAGATCGCCGCCTTCGCCTGGTCGATCCACGTCTGAAGCTGCGCATCGCTGAGCCCGAGCGGCCCCGTACGACCCCACTCCTGCAACTGGGAGATGCCGGCAATGACGCTGGCCTTCAGGTCGTCGAGTTGGCTGGCCAACTGCTGGCCGACCAGCGTCAGCAAGCCGAACAGGACGGCGAACATCGCGATCACGACGATGAACGTGGCCACAACTCGCGGCACCCGGTGGCGGCTCAGCCAGTTCACCGCGCCGGCCGACAAAGCGGTGAGGAGCACGGCGACCGCGATGGGAATCGTGACCTCCGAGAAATACCGGAGCAACCAGATGCCCACGGCGCTGGCGCCGGCGATCAGGAGCAGCCGCCAGGACCATCCGGCGGCGATGTCGATCCCCGCCGGGATGTAGTTGGGCCGCTTGTTGGTCACGCCTCGAAGCCTACGGGCGATTGTCCCCCGCAAGCGGGAGGTGCCCCACCGCTGGTCATGCGGGCGTGCCCGCAGTGTCCGGGAACAAGCCGATGATCTGCCACGTTCCTTCCGCCGTGACCACAGCTCAGGAAGGATGAGCCGCATGGGCTTCTTCGGCAACGACAAGAGCACGCTTCCCGACGTTGATTCGGCGCTCAAGGGCCGGTCGGTCCGCCCGTTCGAGATCGGGACGCGACATCTCGTGCTCGGCAATCCGATCGAGACCGACCCTCCCGCCGGTTTCGAGCTGGCGGTGTTCGGGCTCGGCTGTTTCTGGGGCGAGGAGAAGACGTTCTGGGAGATCCCCGGCGTCTGGTCCACCTCGGTCGGCTACGCCGGCGGCATCACGCCGAACCCGACCTATGAGGAGGTCTGCAGCGGCCGCACCGGCCACGCGGAGGTCGTCCGTGTGATCTTCGACCCCAGCGTCGTGACCTACCACGATCTGTTGCAGACGTTCTGGGAGAACCACGACCCGACCCAGGGCATGCGCCAAGGCAACGACCGCGGCAGCCAGTACCGCTCCATCATCCTGACCACGACGCCCGAACAGCAGGCTGAAGCTGAAGCCTCACGGGAGCACTACCAGCAGCAGATGACCGCGGCCGGCTACGGCACGATCACCACTTCGATCAAGCCGCTCGATGCGTACTACTACGCCGAGGACTATCACCAGCAATACCTGGTCAGGAACCCGTACGGTTACTGCCCGCTCCACGCGACCGGCGTGAGCTTCGACTGATAGACAGTCCGGTCAGAACTGGAGCACCATCAGCGGACCAGCTCCGCTCGGGCGTGGTCAGGCACCGCTCAGTGAGCCTGCCCGGCCGACCTTCTTGCCCAGCATGCCGTCCACCGAATACCGGCCGGCGCCGAACACGGCCAGCAACAGCGATCCGACGCCGAGCGCGACGACGAGCTCATAACCGCCCTCGCCGACGAAGACGCCGTTCTTGATGTGGACGAAGAGAAGCGCGCCGAGCATGTCCAGGAACAACAGACCCCCGGCAACCGCAGTGAAGGCACCCACGAGTAGGGCCGCGCCACCAATGAGCTCGACGAACGTGGCGAAGTAGGCCGCCAGCTCCGGTGCGGGCACGCCCATCTTGGCAAAGCCGGCACCGACGGCCTTTACGCCCATCTCGTCGAACTTCTGCCAGCCGTGTGCGACGAACACGATGCCCAGGCCGATACGAGCGATCAACAACGCGAGTGAAGTCATGCCACCACGCTAGCGAACCTCGGACGAGATTCGCGGATCCGACCCCTTGCTGACGACCGGTACTCGTATTACATTCTCTACAACGCCTGTCACAAGACTGTAACTCGGTCAGAGTGTCAGGGATCGCGTGAGGGAGGGTGTCATGCACATCACCCCGCTGTCGGCTCGCTCAGTCGCGCTGAGCGTGCTTCTCGGCGCCCCCGACGGGCGCCTTCCGGTCCGTGACCTCGTGGCGAGCGGCGTCATGTGCGACATCTCCCCACCCACCATGCGCGTCGCGTTGTCCCGCCTGGTGGGCAGCGGCGAACTGACCGTGGACGACGGCGTTTACACGTTGTCCCCGCACCACCTCGCGCGCCTGCGCGCGCAGCACGACGACATTGCGCCTCGACTGCTGCCGTGGAACGGCCAATGGGAGACCGTGGTCATCGTCGAAAGCGGGCGAGACGCAGGCGATCGCGCCCGCCTGCGCCACGATCTGACCCAAGCGCGGCTGGGCGAGCTGCGCGAAGGGGTATGGATGCGCCCTGCCAACCTCGACCGCCCACCCTTCGGCGATCCCCACACCACGACGTTGGTGTCGCACCCACAGGAACCGGACCGGATCGTCGAGTCGCTGTGGGACCTCGACGCATGGGCCGACCGGGGGCGGGCCCTGCTGACGGCGTCCCGCCGTCCCGACCTCGACGCGCATCGACTCGCGGCCGTCGCCGCCCTCGTGCGGCACCTCCGCACCGATCCGGCGCTCCCCCGTGAACTCACTCCCCCGAACTGGCCCGCCGACGAGATGCGGGCCGCCTATGACGACTACCGGACCCAACTGGTCCAGCACGCGCTGGGCCGCCAAGGAGCACTGACATGACTCACGATGTCCTCAACCAGGTCCCGCCGCTCGTCGGATTCGACGGCATGGACTACCCCGTGTTCCACGAGGCACTTCGGCGATTCGGGGCAGCCGATGCCGCCGACGGACTGCACGAGATCGGACGGACTGCCGGCAGCGCCCACTCGTTCGCGCTCGGCGATCGGGCCGAGGCGCACCCACCCGTCCTGCACACGCACGACCGATTCGGGCATCGGGTGGATCAGGTCGCCTACGACTCGAGCTACCACGAGCTGATGTCGACGGCGACCAGGTTCGGCGTGCACGCGTCGCCGTGGTTGTCGGACGATCCGCATGCGCACCTGGTCCGGGCCGTCGGCTTCAGCCTGTGGGGAGCGGTCGACGCCGGCCACCAGTGCCCCATCACCATGACCTACGCGGCCGTGCCGGCGCTGCGCGAGGATCCGGAGCTCGCCGACCGCTACGTCACCAAGCTGGCCGGGCGCGGGTACGACCCCAGCTTCCGTGCACCGGACGACAAGCAGTTCCTGATCGCCGGCATGTCAATGACCGAGAAACAGGGCGGGTCCGACGTCCGGGCCAACACCACCACGGCGGTGGCACAGCTGGACGGCACGTACGTCATCAACGGCCACAAGTGGTTCACCTCGGCGCCGATGTCCGACATCTTCCTCACGCTGGCGAACACCGCGGCGGGCGTCACCTGCTTCGTCCTCCCCCGCGTCCTGCCGGACGGGACGGTCAACGGCCTGCGCCTGCAGCGGCTCAAGACGAAGCTCGGCAACCACTCCAACGCCAGCAGTGAGGTCGAGTACGTCAATGCCGTCGGCTGGCGCCTGGGCGACGAGGGTCGCGGCGTCGCGACCATCATCCGGATGGTCAATGCCACCCGGATGGACTGTGCGCTCGGCTCGGCCACCTCGATGCGCGTGGGCGTCCAGAATGCCGTCCACCACGCAATCCACCGCCACGCCTTCGGCAAGGCCTTGATCGACCAGCCGCTGATGCGCAACGTGCTCGCCGACCTGGCGATCGAGGCCGAGGCAGCGACGTCCACCGCGCTGTGGCTGACGTCGCTGACCGATCGTGCTGAAGCCGGCGACGAGCAAGCCGAGCTGCTGCGCCGCATCGGTATCGCGGTGACCAAGTATCACGTCTGCAAACGGGCGCCCATCCACGCGGCCGAAGCGCTCGAATGCCTGGGCGGCAACGGCTACATCGAGGATTCCCGCATGCCGCGGCTCTACCGCGAGGCGCCGCTCATGTCGATCTGGGAGGGCTCGGGCAACGTCACCGCGCTGGACACGCTGCGGGCGGCTGCGCGCCAGCCCGAGTCCGTCGCCGCGCTGATGGACGAGCTCGAAGGGGCACGGGGCACCGATGCTCGCTACGACAGCTTCCTCGACCGGCTCGGTTCGGCCTTCGCCGATCCGTCCACGGTGGAGATTCGCGCCCGTCGCATCGTCGGAGACCTCGCCGTCGCGCTGCAGGCGTCGCAACTGCTCCGCCACGGCCACCCGGCCGTCACCGAGGCCTTCGTCGCCAGCCGTCTCGGCGGCGATCACGGCGACGTGTTCGGCACGCTCCCGGCTGGACTCGATCTCGCACCCATCCTCGAGCGCGCCACCCTCAAGGGCACCGGCGAAGCCGAGGAGTACATCGCGTGACCGAGTACCGGACCCTGACGTACGAGGTCACCGGCCGCATCGCGCGCATCACCTTCAACCGGCCCCAGCAGGGCAACGCGATCACCACCGACACGCCCCGCGAACTCGCCGATGCGGTGGAGCGCGCCGACATCGATCCTGCCGTCCACGTCATCCTGCTCTCGGGGCGCGGCAAAGGATTCTGCGGCGGCTACGACCTCGATGTCTTCGCCGAGAACGCATCCAACCCGACGGCCGACGCCGACCTGGCCGGCACCGTGCTCGATCCCATGACCCAGATGGCGAACCACGACCCGGGCCAGGTCTGGGACCCCATGGTCGACTACGCCATGATGAGCCGCTTCAACCGCGGCTTCGCCAGCCTTCTGTACGCCAACAAGCCGACGGTGGTGAAACTGCACGGCTTCGCCGTCGCCGGCGGCTCCGACATCGCCCTGTTCGCCGACCAGATCATCTGCGCCGATGACGTCCGCATCGGCTATCCGCCGGCCCGGGTGTGGGGCATCCCGGCGGCCGGCATGTGGGCGCACCGGATCGGCGATGCTCGTGCCAAGCGCCTGCTCTTCACCGGCGACTGCATCGACGGGCGCACCGCTGTCGACTGGGGCCTGGCCGTCGAATCCTGGCCGGCCGCGGAGCTGGATGAACGCACCGAGGCATTCGTCCAACGGATGGCGCAGATGCCGGCCAACCAGCTGATCATGGCGAAGTTGGCGCTCAACAGCGCGCTTCTCGCGCAGGGCGTTGCCACATCGGGGATGGTCAGCACCGTGTTCGACGGCATCGCGCGGCACACCCGCGAGGGTTATGCGTTCCAGCAGCGGGCCGCCGAAGCCGGCTTCCGCCAAGCGGTCCGCGAACGGGACGAGCCCTTCGGCGACGCGAAACCGCCTACGACGCCAACACCTGACGCTCCAGCCAGCTGAGCATCAACCGTCCGGTTTGCTCCGGGTCATCGAACATCGGGAGATGACCGACACCCGACAGCACGTGAGATTCGGCGTGCGGGACGGTCTTGTGCCACAGCGGCTGCTCGTGGAGCATCGGCGTGAACCGGTCCAGTTCACCCCACGCCAACATGAACGGGACGCTGACCTCAGGGGTCGGGTCGAGCTGAAACGCCGAGAAACCCGACAGGATGTTGGTCCAGTCCCCGTTCGCACTGTTCCGCCGAAGTGCAATCGCCTGGCGAGTCGAGATCCGGTCGCCGTGTTCGAGCACTGCACGCAGCGAGACCCGCCGCAGGTGCGGGCGCGAGAGAACGATCGGGACGAGCAGCCGCCGGAGCAACGACAGGTTGTTCAGCATCTCGAAGTGCTGCACGAGCCGGTCGGTCTGCTCCTTGCCCGAGCCTCCCGCGGGGCAGATGGCGAGCGCGCTGCGCGCCCTGCCTGCTCTTGCGACGCCGAGCGCGGCGGTACCCCCCATCGAGCATCCGATGATGTGAGCGGTTTCAAACCCTGCCCGGTCCATCTCCTCGACAACACCGCGGGTCACATGATCCAGCGTGATTGGCCCGGTCAACGGTTTCCCGCCCGCCCATCCGGCCAAGGTCGGCGCGATGATCTCAAACCTGTCCAGGAGGAACGGCAGCACCGGCTCCCATTTGCTCCACGGATTCGCGCCCATGTGAAGCAGAACCAACGGGTCCCCCGACCCGATGTGCAGCGTTCGCCGACCGCTGCTGGTCACCTCGACAAAGCGCTTGAGGCCGGCGATCCGCCCTCTGGTCTGCTGTGTCATGAGAGGCGGGCGCCCCGGTCGGTTGCGTTCGCAAGCTTGGCCATGGCGCGCATCAGCCGAGGTGCACGTCGCGCGGCCTGCACGGCCACCTTGTCCATCGGCGTCTGGAGTGAGCCGGTCTCCGGAATGGTTCGCGGACTCCGCGCATGGTCGAACCGGTACAGGTCCCACACACCGGGGACGCCGTCGAGTCGCTTGTTGCCGATCCGCTCGAACTCCAGGCCCGAACCGACCACCAGATCGCGGACCGTACGCGAGACGTAAACCTCGCCGGCACCTGCGGCAGCCATGACGCGCGCGCCGACGTGGACGTTGAGCCCGGTGGCATTGGCAACCTCCCGCTGAAGTTCACCGGCGTGCACACCACAGCGAACCCCGATGCCCGCCCCCTGCGCTTCGCGCGCGATGCGGTCAGCACAGCGCACAGCGGCACCCGGCATGTCGAGCAAGCTGAAGGTCCCGTCTCCGCTGACGCTCAGGACCTGTCCGTCGGCGTCGGCAACCGCCGCCCGCACGGCTCGTTCATGGACGGTCCGCAACTCGTGATAATCCTCATCGCCGATCTCGGCCAGCAGCTTGGTCGACGCCACCAGGTCGGTGAAGAGGACGGTCCCGAAGAAACGATTGTCCTCAGCAGCCTTCTTGGGGCCAAGCGCGAGTTCGAGCAAGTGCATCGCCACCGGGTAGTACGCCTCGCCAATCGACGAGCCCGGCGCAGGGACCGGCATGACATGCAGATTCGCGTCCGGCATCTGCGCGACCATCCGCTCCGCGCAGGACACCGGGATGATGCCCCGGTCCTGGATCAGCACCCGGGTCGGCACCTGGATCGCGGGCAGCAGGTGCGTGAAGTCGAGCCCGGCCGACCAGTCCCAGTGCGCGCGGGCTTCGGCCGGCGACATCGAACTGCGTTCCAGCATCGCCATGAGTCGGCGGTTGTTCGCTGACCGCATCTCCGGATTCCACATGTCCATGGTTCGCCCACGGCCCCAGTTGTCGGCAACACAGTTGATCACCTCCGCCATGTGCGCGACGTCGGCATCGCCGGCCCACGGGTCCTCACAGGAACCGTCTATCGCCTGCGGAAATGGAAGCCACAAGCACAAGCCGGACACGCGGTCCGGGTAGCGTGCCGCGACCAGTGCCGCCGGCCCGCACGCACTTCCGGGTGCGCCGAGGACGGCACGCTGCATCCCCGCCGCATCCATGACGGCCACGATGTCGTCGGCCTGCTGCTCGAGCGTCGGCACGTAGTCGATTCGGTCGGACAGGCCCAGACCTCGCCGCTGAAAGAGCGCGAGGCGGCCGTTGCGCGCCACAGCCGCCAGGTTCGCTTCTGCGTGCGGGTCGGCCCACAGCAGGTCCAAGTGCATGATCTCGCTGCCGTAGTAGACGAACTCTCCGGGCCCGGTCCCGAACACCTGGTAGGCGAGATCAGCACCCTCACGATCGAGATACCGCGTATCGGGGGGAGTCACGGATCCATCAAACTGCTAATCGCGCAGATCAGCGAGTATTTCCACAGATCTGGGCGAAAACAGGGCCTCCTGCAGCCGCCGCTGACGCTAGGCCGGCCGGACCCGCGGCTTGAGTCGCAAGGCCGGCATCGGGGGCGCCGGAATGAGCTGCCCGTCGTGCCCGTCGACCGTCCCGAACCGGCTGCGCTGGGCCTCCCAGTCCTCGCGAGCGGCCACGATCTCGTCGTGGTCGCGGCCGACGAAGTTCCACCACATGACGAGCGGCTCGGTGAACGGCTCGCCGCCGAGGAGGAGCAGGGTGGTGTCGCGGCCCGAGTCGACCGCGACGCGGTCGCGTCCCGGCGCGAGGTAGAGCACCTGCCGGTGTTCGACCTCGGTGTACCCCTGGGCCGAGAACGGACCGTCGACGGCCAGGATGGCGTGCTCGAACTCCGGGTTCAGCGGAAGCGTGACCAGCGACTGCGCCGCGATCGTCAGTTCGACGCCCACCAGCGGTGTGTACGTGGTCGCCTTCGACGTGACGCCGTCGAACTCCCCGACCAGCACGACGCCGCGCCAGCCCGCACCGGCGACGCGTGGGAGGTCAGCGATGTGCTCGAAGGCGGCGGGGCCGGCCCGAACGCCGTCCGGCAGCGCGACCCACAACTGGATGCCGTGCATGAGGTGGGAACCCCCGTCCGGCACCGAGAACTCCGAGTGCGAGACGCCGTCGCCGGCGGTCATCAGGTTCAACTCACCGGGCCGCAGGACGACGTCGTTGCCGAGGCTGTCGCGATGCCGGATCTGGCCGGCCAGCGGCCACGTCACGGTCTGCAGGCCGATGTGCGGGTGCGGGAGCACCGTCATGAGTTCGTCGGTCGGACCGAAGTGGTCGAGGAAGCACCACGCGCCAACCGTGGGCAGGTCCCGATGGGGAAGCGTGCGCCAGACGTTCAGCGCGCGGATGCCGCCGAGCGGGACTTCACGAGGCTCAATGATGCGGTCGTCCATGGCGCACCAGACTAGGACAGGAGGCGCTCCCGAAGCCGGTCCACGACCCCGGGATCACCGCCGGAGGCATGGAACCAGCCCTCGACGCCCCCGGGGTGTGCGTCCCACATGTCCATCACCTCGACGAGCGCCTCGGGGACGACCAGGAAGTAGTGGTCGGGTACCGCCGAATCGTCGTAACGGCGGTTCAGCCGTCGATCGATGGCTTCGCTGGCCTGTTCGGTGAGCAGGTAGTCGACCACGATCTCCTCATGGTCGACACCGAGAAGCCGTAGGACGAGGGCGATGGCGATGCCGGTGCGGTCCTTCCCGGCGGCACAGTGCACGAGCACGGGCCCCTCCGCCTCGGTGATCTCACTGACCAGGTCGACCAGAAGGTGGGCCGCGTGGTTGTGGACCTGCCGGTAAAGGCTGGCCAGCGTTCCGTCGTGCTCGTGGTGCTGGCCGGGCTGCAGCGTGTCCAGCAGCGGCAGATTGACCACCTTGGCGCCGAGCGAATCGAGCGGATGGCCGTCGAGCAACTCCAGCGGGGACCGCAGATCGATGACGACCGCCGGGGGCCAGGCGAAGTCCTCCGGCACCAGGTCGTCGGCAGCCGGAAGCGCGCTGCGCAGCAGCAGGCCAGAGCGCACGCGGCGCCCGTCAACGGTCGTCGCACCGCCGATGTCGCGGAGATTCGGCACGTGCACGGTCATACGCCAATCGTAAGGACCCGCGGGTAATACTTGAGGCGTGCCCAGCTCCCGACGTCGGTCTCGCCCTGTCTTGCGCACCGCCGCCGTCGGCGCCGGTGCCGCGGCCGCTGGCGTCGCCGCCTTGCTGGCCGGCGAGGTCCAGATTGCGAAGCGGTCCATCGGCATCTCTGACGAACGTCCGCCGAACGCCAACGGCGTGTACGGCGACGACCTGCCCGGCAAACCGGTCCGCTGCCTGATCCTCGGCGACTCGGCCGCCGTTGGCTACGGCATGACCCACCCCGACCAGACGCCGCCCGCCCTCGTCGGGATCAGCCTGTCGCACCTGCTCGACGCGCCCGTGCACATTCACAGCGAGGCCGTGGTCGGTGCCCGTTCGTCCGATCTGCGCGAGCAGGTCAACCGCGGGTTGACGTTCAAGCCCGACGTCGCCGTCATCATCATCGGGACCAACGACATCACGCACCGCGTTCCGCGCCAACTCTCGACCCGACGACTGGGCGTCGCTGTGCGCCGGTTGATCGAAGCCGGCTGCGACGTCGTGGT
Source organism: Aeromicrobium sp. (assembly GCA_035281505.1). GTDB lineage: Bacteria > Actinomycetota > Actinomycetes > Propionibacteriales > Nocardioidaceae > Aeromicrobium. The sequence goes on from DATEDT010000058.1 coordinate 23,819, forward strand.
CGGGACTGTCCCCGACCTCGGCACCATCCAGCCCATCCCGCAGCCGCTGCGGACCTACGCCCGCTGGCAGGGACGCAACCTGGCTCGGGCCCAGACCGTCGCCGTCGTCTCAGCCGGTGGCCGCGCCGTCTCCCTCGGTGACCTGCTCGGCCCGGTCTTTTCGGCGAAGGCCGACATCATGTTCGGCAGCGATCGGTTCCATCCATCGGCCACCGGCTACGCGAACATGGTCAGCGTTCTGGTTCCGTCCATCGCGGCAGAGATCCGCGACCCGGAGGAAGAGGCGCCGGCCACCACGATGCCGCTGGAGCATGCGGCGGCGGTTGCCGAGCTTCAGGCCGGTACGGAGGTCCGCCGCCAAGGCCGGCGCGCGGCGATTCAGCGCCGCGTCGCCAGCCGGCGGATCGTCAGTCGTTCCCGCGCAAAATAGCCAGGATGCGCAACAGCTCGATGTAGAGCCAGACGATGGTGACCGTCAGGCCGAACGCCGCGCGCCACGACTCGCGCTCCGGCAGGCCGGCCGCGATGCCACGCTCAACGAAGTCGAAGTCGAGAATGAGCATGAAGACCGCGATCACGACGCCGATGACGCTCGAGATCAGGCCCATCGGGCCGAAGCCGTTGAAGCCGAAGCTGTTCCCGAAGAACGACAGTCCGAAATCCAGAAGGCTCACAGCGACGAAACCGAACATCGAGGCGATGACGATCTTGCGGAAGCGATTGCCCACCTGGATGTTGAAGAACTTGTAGGCCGCGAGCGTGCCGCCCAGGGCCGCGAGCGTGCCGAGGACCGCGCCGAAAACGAGGTCGAGTTGCCCGCCGGCGAACTGGACGGACACGAACCAGGAGAAGGCGCCGACGAAGAGGCCTTCGACCGCCGCGTAGGCCAAGACCAGAGCCGGGCTGACGACCTTCTTGAACGAGTTGACCATGGCGAGCACGAACCCGCCGAGGGCGCCGACCAAGGAAAGCAGCCCTGCGGTGCCCATCGCCCGGTTCACGCTTTCGGGAGTCTCACCGATCAAGCCGCCGATGAAGACAAACGCGATCACGGCGGTGACCACGAGCACGCCTGTGGTGATGGCCGTCTTCTCGATGACGGTTTCGAGCGTCATGCGGCCGGTGCCGCGACCGAGCTCGGTGTGCGTCGGATGCTGGTCGAAGCCGACCGGAGCGGCTCCGTTGAAGCCGTCGGTACGGCTGAATACGGGGTTGCTGCTGCGCATCGTGTCCTCCATGAGGGCTGGGTCCGAGAAATTCGGTACCTTCACCCTATCCAACGTCTGGGCGGCCCCGCGCGATCCCGAATCAGCCGAGATTTTCCGGCGGTCGAGCGCAGAAGTCGGCCGCACGATCCAGCGCGGTCCGCATGGTTTCTGCCGAGATACCGGCCTGACCGGCCGCCAAACCGGCGAGGAACGTCGCGACCGGCGCCGCCGGTCGGATGTACGCATGCGCCGCGTCCGATGCGAGGGACAGGACACGGGCCACGTCGACGTCCGCGTCCTCGAGCCCCAAGGCCTCCGCGAGAGCCGCAGCGAAGTCGGACAGTTCATCCATGGCCGAGATCCTGCCATGTGTCGACGTCCAGGAGCGCCCGCTGCGGGACGCTGATCTCGCTGAGCTCGAGCGGTTCGATGAGGGTGTGAACGGCCAGGTCGACCAGGCTCGGCTGCCGCGCGACCGCGGCGCGCAACGCGTCGGTTCGTGCGACGAAGGTGAGGTTCTGCCGACGGCCGTCGGCGTCGATGGCGATGGCGCCGTCGGCTCCGGCCGATGCCAGGAGCGGCGGGACGGCCTCGGCAACCCAGGGATGGTCGCAGGCCAGCACGATCACCCGGGCCGCCGTGACATGTGGGAGGCCGGCCCCGATGCCGGCGGCGGGTCCAGC
>DATEDT010000059.1:0-4105 GCA_035281505.1 Aeromicrobium sp.
AGCAGGATCTGGACGTGGACGCCGCGGTTGGCGGCGGCGGTGAGCGCGGCGAGGATGTCGCGGTCCGGCAGGAAGTACGCCGCCGTCAGCCGGATGTCGGAGCGCGCGTGATCGATCGCCTCCAGGTACATCGCGCGGATCGGGTAGGTCAGCTGCTTGGGGACGTTGCGGTGGGCGCGCACGCTCGGGTCCCAGGTCGGCGCGCCCTCGTCGGGCAGTTTGGGCCCGGGCCCGTGGGCGTTCCAGAAGTCGACGAACGCGTTGACGAGCTCCCACACCGCATCGCCTTCGATGCGCAGGTGGGTGTCGCGCCAGTCCGTGGCATAGAGGCTGCCGACGTTGTAGCCGCCGACGAACGCGACGCGGTCATCGACGGCCAGGATCTTGCGATGGTCGCGCCCCCAGGCCCGCGGTGACAGGAACCGTGGCGTCAACCGGATGACCGGGAACCGCAACACGTGAATGGGCTTCGGAAACCGGAGGAAGCGCGGGCTGACCACGAGGTTGGCGAACGCGTCGTAGATCACGTAGACGTCGACGCCGCGCTCGGCGGCCGCCACGAGCGCGTCCTTGAAGCGACGGCCCATGGCGTCGGACTTGATGATGTAGGTCTCGAACAGGATCCGCTCGCGGGCGGACTCGATCGCGGCCAGCATGGACGCGTAGAGCGTTTCGCCGTACGTGTAGGTCGTCGCCCGCGAGCTCTTGCCGATGGGCACGGTCACCGGCGGGTCGATGGACGGGTACGCCTCGGCGTCCTTGTCCCGCTTCGTCTTGCGGAGCTTGGTCGCGACCATCAGGACCACGACGATCAGGAGGATCGCGGTGAGCCAGCCGCCCAGCACCCACGCGACGAGCTCCACATCGCCCACTCTAGGCGGAGACCTCAGACAAACACCGCTGCCGGCCGGGCGGTGTCGCCCTTCTGTTCGTACAGGGCGAGGAACGCCCCATCCGGTGCGAACAACGCGACCGCGCCGGTGTGACGGAGGTCGAACCCGTCGAGCTTGCGTCCGTACCGAACGGCCTGGGCCGTCGCTTCGTCCAGTGTGAGCGTCGGGAACGCCGCCCGCGCGGCATCGGCCAGCGACACGAGCGCGAACTCCGACTCCAGCTGCTCCAGGGTGGCCGCGTCGGCGAGGCCGAATCCACCGACCCGCGTTCGACGCAACATCGTCAGATGCCCGCCGACACCGAGGGCGGCGCCGAGATCGCGGGCCAGGGCACGGACGTACGTGCCGGTCGAGCAGACGACGTGGACGTCGACGTCCACCACGGCACCCAGGCGGATCTCGCGGGCTTCGAAGGCGGACACGGTGACCGGGCGGGCCGCGAGCTCGACGTCCTCTCCCGCCCGGACCCGGGCGTAGGAGCGCTTGCCGTCGACCTTGATGGCCGACACAGCCGTCGGGACCTGCTCGATGTCTCCGGTCAAGGGCGCCATGGCGGCGCGAATCTGCTCGCCGGTCAGCCGTGATGCGTCAGCCGTCGCGACGAGCGCGCCCTCGGCGTCGTCGGTCACCGTCGACTCGCCCAGCCGAATCGTCGCGTCGTACTCCTTGTCGGCGAGCTGCAGGTACCCCAACAAGCGGGTCGCCCGGCCCACGCCGAGCACGAGCACGCCGGTGGCCATCGGGTCGAGGGTGCCGGCGTGGCCCACCTTGCGGGTGCCAGCGAGCCGTCGAGTGCGCGCCACGACGTCGTGTGACGTCCAGCCAGCCGGCTTGTCCACGACGACGAGACCCCCGAAGGACTCCGTGGAGCTCACTCGTCCTCGTCGGCTTCCTCGGCCTCGCGGGGCTTCTTGTACGGGTCGGCTTCGCCGGCATACTGCGCGCCGGCGGACTGCGCGGCGACCGCCTCGTCAGCTTCCCGCGCCTTGGCGAGCAGCTCCTCGATCTGCTGAGCGTTCTCGGGAACGGCATCCAGGAAGAACTCGACGGTCGGCGTGTGCCGCAGGCCGAGTTGCTTCCCGACTTCGGACCGAATGAGGCCGCTGGCGCTGCGCAACGCCGCAGCCGTCCCGTCAATGGCCTCCTGCCCGCCCATGACGGTGTAGAAGACCGAGGCGTTCTGGTTGTCACCGGTCAACCGGACGTCGGTGATGGTGACGAAGCCGAGCCGCGGATCCTTGATCCGCCGCTCGAGCATCGACGCCACGATCACCCGGATGCGATCAGCGAGCTGTTGCGTCCTCTGTCCGGCCATGGGTCAGTCGCGTGCCTTCTCGACCAGCTCGAAGGCCTCGATGACGTCACCGATCTTGATGTCGCCGTAGCCCTTGAGCACCAGGCCGCACTCGAAGCCCTCGCGGACTTCGCTGGCATCGTCCTTCTCGCGCTTGAGGCTGGCGAGGTCGGCGTTGTCGACGACCACCGCGCCATCGCGGAGCAGGCGAACCTTGGAGTTCCGCTTGATCGTGCCGCTGGTGACCATGCAGCCGGCGATGTTGCCGATCTTGCTGGAGCGGAAGATCTCGCGGATCTCGGCGGTACCGAGCTGCTGCTCTTCGTAGATCGGCTTGAGCAGACCCTTGAGCGCGGCCTCGATCTCGTCGATCGCCTGGTAGATGACCGAGTAGTACTTGATCTCGACACCTTCGCGGTCGGCCAGCTCGGTCGCCTTGCCCTGCGGACGCACGTTGTAGCCGATGATGACGGCATCAGAGGCGGACGCGAGGTCGACGTTGGTCTCGGTGATCGCACCGACACCGCGGTCGATGACCCGCAGCGCGACTTCGTCGCCCACGTCGATCTGGCTGAGCGCATCTTCCAGCGCCTCGACCGAACCGGAGCTGTCGCCCTTGAGGATGAGCAGCAGCTCGTTCGTCTCGCCCTTCTCAACGTGCGCCATGAACTCCTCGAGCGTGCGGCGGCCGCTGCGCTTGGCCAAGGCGGCGTTGCGCTCGCGAGCCTCACGCTTCTCGGCGATCTGGCGGGCGATGCGGTCGTCGTCGACCACCATCACGTTGTCGCCGGCACCGGGCACGGCGGTCAGGCCGAGCACCAAGGCCGGACGCGACGGCGGCGCCTCGTCGATCGGCTCGCCGAACTCATCGAGCAGGGCGCGGACGCGACCGAAGGCCGAGCCGGCGACCAATGTGTCGCCGACGCGGAGCGTTCCGCGCTGGACGAGCACCGTGGCGACCGGGCCGCGGCCACGGTCGAGGTGCGCCTCGATCGCGATGCCCTCGGCGTTCTGCTCCGGGTTGGCCCGCAGGTCGAGGGATGCGTCGGCGGTGAGGACGACGGCCTCGAGCAGCTTGTCCAGGCCCGTACCGGCCTTGGCCGAAACGTCGACGAACATCGCGTCGCCGCCGTACTCCTCGGGCACGAGTCCGTACTCGGAGAGCTGGCCGCGCACCTTGGTCGGATCCGAATCCGGCTTGTCGACCTTGTTCACGGCGACGACGATCGGCACGCCGGCCGCCTTCGCGTGGTTGAGGGCTTCGACCGTCTGCGGCATGACTCCGTCGTCGGCCGCCACCACGAGGATCGCGATGTCGGTCGCCTGCGCACCACGGGCACGCATGGCGGTGAACGCCTCGTGACCCGGTGTGTCGATCAGCGTGATCCTGCGATCGTTGCCGTCGACCTCGGTGTGCACCTGGTACGCGCCGATGCTCTGGGTGATGCCACCGGCTTCCTTGTCGACGACGTTGGAATTGCGCAACGCATCGAGGAGCTTGGTCTTGCCGTGGTCGACGTGACCCATGACGGTCACGACCGGCGGACGGGCCACCAGCAGCGACTCGTCCTCGATCTCGGCGCCGAACTCGAGATCGAACGACTCGAGCAGCTCACGGTCCTCGTCCTCGGGCGACACGACCTGGACGTCGTAGTTGAGCTCCTCACCGAGCAGTTCGAGGATCTCGTCGTTGACCGACTGCGTGGCGGTGACCATTTCGCCGAGCGCGAACAGCATCTGGACGAGCGATGCCGCCTCGACGCCGATCTTGTCGGCGAAGTCGGTCAGCGACGCGCCGCGCGCGAGCCGGACCGTTTCACCGTCGCCCTTGCGGACGCGGACGCCACCGATCGTCGGCGCCTGCATCTGGTCGAACTCTTGGCGCTTCGCGCGCTTGCTCTTGCGACCACGACGTGCC
>DATEDT010000060.1:0-3206 GCA_035281505.1 Aeromicrobium sp.
GCGCGCACCAGCCGAATCTCCCAGGAGGTGGCCGGGAGAAATCGGGAAACCTGCTTGAAGGTGGGCCTCAGCATCACATTCCATGCCCGGCTCTGCAGCGACGGAACATGTGACTCGACGTCGTACGGCACATTCATCGCCGGCTCCCTAGATCTCGTCGTCCTGCGAGCCCCCACGCATCCCGGCCACGGCGGCCACCCCCGCCACGCTCTTGCGGATGCTGGACAGCAGGTGCGCACCGAGCGCCGGAAGGGCGGCACCGGAGAGGATCGACTCGGCTCGCGCGACCAGCGCGTCCACCCGGGGCATCAGATTGCCGTCCATGCGCAGCACGACCCGGTCGAAGCCCTCGACCGACGTCACGAAGTCCTGCAACGCCTCGGTGAACCCGGTGAGCACGCCGTCGAACTCGTCGAGCGTGCGGTTCATCCGGCCAATGGTTTCGTTGAGCTCCCGAAGCGTTTCGTCAGCGTCGAGAATCGTGGACACCCGGCGGGACCAGCGGCTGGGGGTACCTCCCGCACGCGGGGGATTGGGCTCGTCGGCGGCAGCCATCACAGCCACGACAGTAACAGCAGATCTGTCAGCATTTCTCGAGATTCACCGAGGTGAATGGACTGGCCGGAGCCTATGGCACGGCGTCCTGGACCCGCTTCAGCACGAGTTCCTCGAACTCGTTGAACACCAGGTTGAAGTCCCGCTCGGTGATGGGTTGGCGCCACTGCTGGAGTCCGACGAGCAGCGTCAGCGCCATGATCCCCAGGGTCTGCGCCTCCTCGGGCGAGGCCGCCACCGGCCGGAGGAGCTCGGTCACCACCTCGAGCCTGCGCTCGTCCACCTTCACCTGCATGGCCGCGACGGCCGGGTTGGTGTGCGCCCACGAGCGAATGGCACCCTCGGCCGCGTGCGGCAACTGCGACGTCAGGTCCTTCACCAGGCGGATGCGCTCGAGGGCACCGTCGACGTCGGTCACGATCGCCGCGATGCGTGCCGTCTGCGACTCCCACCAGTACGTGAGGAACTGCTCGATGAAGCCGTCCAAGCTGCCGAAGTAGCCGTAGAAGGAGCCCGTCGTCACGCCGAGCTCTCGGCACAGCGTGGCGATCTTCAGGCCGCCGGCTCCCTCGGTGGCCAGAATGCGCATGGCTGCGGCGTAGTAGTCATCTCGCGTCACCAGCAGCCGCATTGGTCCACCCCCTGGCCCCTCAGAAGATCTTGCGCATGATGCGCTTCGTCAACGGGCTGTACGGCGGGTAAACCATGCGCGGATCGATGCGGTGCGCGCGCGAGAGATAGGCCTTGCGATGGCTGAACACCTCGAAGCCCCACTTGCCGTGATAGGCGCCCATCCCGCTGTTGCCCACGCCACCGAAGGGCAAGCCCGGAGCCAGCACCTGCACGGCCGCATGGTTGGCGACGATGGACCCGGCCGGAACCTGCTTCCCGTAGCGCCGGGCAAGCTTCTTGGACGTCGTGAAGATGTAGGCCGCGAGCGGCTTCGGCCCGCGGTTGATCTGCCGGACGGCGTCGTCGACCGAGTCGACGGCCAGGATCGGCAGGATCGGTCCGAAGATCTCCTCCTGCATCAGGCGGGAGTGCAGATCAGGCTCGTCCACCAGGGTGAGGTCGACGGCGCGGTCCGCCGGAGCGGAACCGCCGCCGTGGATGATCTCGCCGCCGTGGCCGTCCAGCAGACCGGCCAGCCGCTCGGCGTGACGCGGCGAGACGATCGGCATGGACCGACCACCGTCGCCGGATGGGCTCTGGTCCACGATCGCCTGCTTCAGGAGCTCGACGAAGCGGTCCTTCACCGTGCGATCGACCAGGACGTAGTCCGGCGCCACGCAGGTCTGGCCTGAGTTGAGCAGCTTGGTCCAGGCCACGCGGCGCGCGGTGACTTCGAGATTGGCGTCGGCTGCGATGACGGCCGGGCATTTGCCACCGAGCTCGAGCGTGACCGGAGTCAGGTGCGGGGCCGCTGCGGCCATGACCGCCTTGCCGATCTCCGGCCCCCCGGTGAAGAACACATGGTCGACGCCCTGTGCGATGACGTCCTGCGTCGCCTCGGCGCCACCGAGCACGACGGAGAAGGCGTCGGGGTCGAGGTACTTCGGAACGAGGTCGGCCAAGACCTGAGCCGATGCCGGCGTGTGCTCGGACGGTTTGAGGATCGCGCAGTTGCCGGCAGCGATCGCCCCGACGAGTGGCGCCAGGACCAGGTGGATCGGGTAGTTCCACGGGCCGACGATGAAGACGACGCCCAGCGGCTCATAGTCGTACCAGCCCTTGCCCGGCTTCTGCGAAATCGGCAGCGATACCCGATGCGGCTTGACCCAGCTCTTGAGGTGCTTCTTGGCGAACTTGGCCTCGGCAACCGGGGGCATGACGTCGCCCATCCAGGAATCGTCCGCGGGTCGGCCGAGGTCGCTCGCCAGGGCCGCAGCAATGACGTCTTCGCTCTCCTCGAGCATCCGGATGAGCGCGTCGAGTTGCTCGAATCGCCACCGGAGATCCTGGGTCTTGCCCGTCGCAAAGGTGGCCCGCAGCCGGGCGACCTCTCCTGCGACCGTCGACTCCGGGGTGATCGACTCGCGGATGTCTGTGCTGGTCATGACTTTCCTCATGCTCCCTGGGAACTTGATGCGCCTGCCGTGCCACGCGGCGCCGGTCAGGCCGATTCTGCACCTCTTGGCACGCAGATGAAACATAAGGTAGCCTACATTTGGCTGAATCGGCCACCCCTTGCTCACCCGTGGCCCGAAGGAGACGAGATGCTCGACGCCGTCGTGAACAGGAGCATGAAGACCGCCCGGGATTCGGCGGCGCGAATCTCGGAGTTGCCACCACGAACGGCCAAGCCGCTCGCCGACCCGCCGGCCGGCAGTGGCCTGGAACCCGTGCTCGGCCGGCAGAGACTGCCGTACCTGGGCGACGGCCTGAGCGTCCTGGCCGATCCGATCGGCGCAGCGCGTCGACGCTTCGACGAGTTCGGCCCGGTCAGTTGGGGTGGCTTCATGGGTGCCCGCGGGGTGTGGGTGGCGAGCCCCGATGCGATCGGTGAGGTGCTGACCAACCGGGACAAGGCCTTCGCCAACGGCCCGGGCTGGGGTTACTACATCGGGCCGTTCTTCACCCGGGGCATCATGCTGCTGGACTTCGAGGAGCATCTCCAGCATCGGCGCATCATGCAGGAGGCGTTCACCCGC
>DATEDT010000061.1:0-23468 GCA_035281505.1 Aeromicrobium sp.
AGATCCGCGGCACCGTCTCCACGTTGTGGGCCAGCACCTCGGGCCGGGCCTCGAACACCTCGGCCAGCAGGTCGGGGCGGCCGTTGAAGTCGGGGATCAGGTTCTCCACCCCGGTGCCGGGGTTGAGCTCGTGGATCGCGCGGACCGTCTCGGCGTAGAGCCACGCGCCGCCGTCGGGCAGGTCGTCGCGGGCGACGCCGGTGCCCGGGTTCAGCTCGTGGATCTGGCGCACGGTTTCGGCGTAGAGCCAGGCACCGCCGTCCGGCAGGTCGTCGCGGGCGACACCGGTGATGGTGGCGTAGCGCAGCCCCATGGTCCGGACGCTCTCGGCAACACGGCGCGGTTCGTCCCGATCGAGGTCGGCCGGCTTGCCGGTGTCGATCTGGCAGAAGTCGCAGCGCCGGGTGCACTGGTCGCCACCGATGAGGAAGGTGGCCTCGCGGTCCTCCCAGCACTCGAAGATGTTGGGGCAGCCGGCTTCCTGGCACACCGTGTGCAGGCCCTCGGACTTCACCAGGCCCATCAGCTCGTTGTACTGCGGGCCCATCTTGGCGCGGGTCTTGATCCACGACGGTTTGCGCTCGATCGGCGTCTCCGCATTGCGGACTTCGAGGCGGAGCATCTTGCGTCCGTCCGGCGCGATTGTCACGGCTCCAAGCCTACGCCCGGCCCCAACCGCTCCGGTTTCGTCACCCCCGTTGGCTAACGTCGAGGTCATGCCTTCGGCTGATACCGACAAGTCCAGGACCTTTCTGCACCTGCTGGTCAACACGGCCGCGGCCAACGTGACGACTAGCTTCATGTGGTTCGCCCTGATGTTCTGGGTGTACATCGAGACGCGGTCGGTGTTCGCCAACGGCGTCATCGGCGGCGCCTACATGCTGTTCGTCGCGATGAGCAGCATCCTGTTCGGCTCGTTCGTCGACCACCACCGCAAGCTGCAGGTCATGCGGGTCTCCGGCCTGTTCACGTTCTCGGCGTTCGCCGTCTGCGCCGCCCTGTATGCGTCCATGCCCAACGAGCGGCTGCTCGATCTCGAGCGTCCGTGGTTCTGGCTGTTCACCGCGATCCTGCTGGCCGGCGCCGTCATCGAGCACATGCGCAACATCGCGCTGTCCACCGTCGTGACGATTCTCATTCCGGACGAGAAGCGGGCCAACGCCAACGGACTGGTCGGCACGGTGCAGGGGCTCGCGATGATCGTCACGAGCGTGTTCTCCGGCTTGTCGGTCGGGTTCCTCGGTATGGGCTGGACGATCGCCATCGCACTGACGTTCACCGCACTGGCGCTCTTGCACCTGTTCACGGTGGGCTTCCCGGAGGAGCAGTTGCCGGAACAGGGTGCAAGCCTGCGCGCCACCATCGACCTCCGCGGTTCGATCGGTCTGATCGTGGCCGCAACCGGCCTGATGGCGCTCATCGTGTTCTCCACGTTCAACAACCTCATCGGCGGCTCGTACCTCGCGCTGATGGACCCGTACGCCCTCGAACTGATGTCGGTTCAGGCTTGGGGCATTGCGTTCGCGTTCGCCTCGACCGGGTTCATCGTCGGCGGTGCCCTGGTCGCCAGGTTCGGTCTCGGCGCCAACCCGACACGCACGATGCTGATCATGGTCATCGCCATGGGCCTGATCGGGATGGCCTTCGTCGCACGCGAGTCGGTGTGGCTCTACATCATCGGCATCTGGGTCTACATGGCGCTGTTCCCGGCGGTGGAGTCGGCCGAGCAGACCGTCATCCAGCGGGTTGTCCCGTTGGAGCGCCAAGGGCGGGTGTTCGGCTTCGCCATGGCGGTGGAGTCGGCGGCCGCGCCCGTCACCGCGTTCATCGTCGCGCCGTTGGCGGAGTTCTGGATCATCCCGTGGTCGCGGACCGAGTCAGGACGGGCCGCACTCGAGCCGTGGCTCGGCGGGGGAGACACCCGCGGCATAGCGCTGGTGCTCGTCGTTGCCGGGCTCGTGATGTCGGTGGTGGCGTTGCTGGCGTTCCTGACGCCCGCCTACCGCCACTTGGTGGAGACCTATCGGGCGTCCGCCCCGACCGCAAACACGGGCACCGAGATCTCCGGCGTCGCAGGGATGTCCAGCGACGGCTCGTAGGGCTCCCAGCGCAGCAGGTCGACAAGGTGCGGTGCGACGGCGTCGGCGGCTTCGGTCACGGTCACGTCCCGCCCGAGCTCCGCGCTGAGGGTGGTGACGCCGGCGTCGGAGATGCCGCACGGGATGAAGCGGTCGTACCAGCCGAGATCGACGTTCGCGTTGAGCGAGAAACCGTGCATCGTCACGCCGCGGGAGACGCGGATGCCGATGGCCGCGATCTTGCGCTCCGGCTTGCCCGGCGATGCGGCGAGCCAGACGCCGGAGCGTCCGGCAACCCGGCCGCCGGCGACGCCCAGCTCGGCGATGCCACGGATGATCGCCTCCTCGATGCGCCGGACATAGTCCACGACGAGCACGTGCGACGGCAGCTTGGTGATCGGGTAGCCGACCAGTTGCCCCGGGCCGTGGAAGGTGATCTTGCCACCGCGGTCGACGTCGATGACCGGTGTGCCGTCCTGCGGTCGCTCGTGCGGCTCGGTGCGCTTGCCCGCGGTGTATACGGGGGGATGCTCGAGGAACAGCGCGACGTCGCCGATCTCATCGCTTGCGCGACGTTCCAGCAAGGTGCGTTGGAGATCCCATGCCTCGAGGTAGGGGAGCGCAGCATCGCCGAACCACTCCCGCCGGATGTGCAGTTCGCTCACCCGTTCAGGGTACCCACCGGCTGATTCGGGTTTACGCTCGCGATGTGCCAGACATGCACGACCTGGGCGGTCGCCGGGAGTTCTTCGGCCCGGTCGCTCACACGTTGACCGAACCGGTCTTCCACGAGGACTGGGAAGGGCGCGTCTTCGGGATCGCCACGTTTGTGCAGACGGTGTTCGGGCCGAACTTCGACTCCTTCCGTGCCGTCATGGAGAAGCTGCCGCCGGAGGAGTATCGCGGCCCGTACTACGGGCGGTGGCTCAGCGTCCTGGAGCGGATGCTCGGCTCCTACGTCCGTGGCACCAAGTCCGCGCCCAAGCTGAAGGTGGCCGGTGCCGCGTTCTCCATACGGCACGTCCTGGCCCGGCCGACCCTGCCGCGGTTCATGAACGTGCAGGTGCTGCCGCGCATCGTGGGCGGCGCGAAACGGGCGCACCACAAGCCGAAGTTCAGGTTGGGCGATTCGGTCCGCGTGCGCCCCGAGCGTCACGACGGCCACACCCGGCAACCCGGATATGTGACCGGCCGTCGCGGCACCATCGTCGATCATCGTGGCGCGGCGGTCTTTGCCGACGTGCACGCGGAGGCCCGGACGAAGGTGGCCGAGCACCTGTACACGGTCGCCTTCGACGGTGCCGAGCTCTGGGGAGCCGGCGCCGAACCCAACACCGAGATCCGCATCGAACTGTTCGAGCCATACCTGGAGCCGGCATGAGTGAGCCCGACCCGATCGCCGTCCGCGTGGAGGCGTTGGAGTCCGTCCTGGTCGAGCGCGGCCTGCTGGACGCGAAATCGATCGACACGATCATCGAGCACTACGAGACGGACGTTGGTCCACTCAACGGCGCCAGGGTGGTCGCCAAAGCCTGGACCGATGACGCGTTCCGCGCCCGATTGCTCGAGAACGGCACGAAGGCCGTTGCCGAGCTCGGGTACGGCGGAGTTGAAGGCGCCGACCTGCGGGTGCTGGAGAACACCGGCGAGGTCCACAACGTCGTCGTCTGCACGCTGTGCTCCTGCTACCCGTGGCCGGTTCTCGGGTTGCCGCCGAGTTGGTACAAGTCCGATGCGTACCGCTCGCGCATGGTCGCCGAGCCGCGCGCGGTCCTGGCCGAGATGGGACTCGACGTGCCGGCCGAGGTCCAGGTCCGGGTCTGGGACAGTTCGGCCGAAGCCCGTTACATGGTGTTGCCGCAACGGCCGCCCGGGACCGACGGCTGGTCTGCCGATCAGCTGGTCCCACTCGTGACCCGCGACTCGATGATCGGCGTCGCACGTGCGTTGGAAGCTGCCGATGCCGGCCGCTGAATCACTACTGGACGTCGAGGGTCCCGCTGCACCGCCGCGCTCGAACGGTGAGCTGGCGTTCGACGCTCCTTGGGAGCGGCGCGTGTTCGGCGTCACGATGGCGCTCACCGAGCGGGTCTTCAGTTATGAGGACTTTCGGCAGCGTCTCATCGGCCGCGTCGCCGAGGCTCCGGATCGGCCGTACTGGCACAGCTGGGCGGCCGCGCTCGAAGACGCGCTGGGTGATGCGTGCGCGATCGACGTCGAGGCGCTGGACGCGCGGCATCAGCAGTTCCTGGCGCGGCCACACGGCCACGATCACTGAGACGACTTCGGGCACGATGTAGACGTGAACGCACCAGTCCCTGCCCAGGTCGCCGACCACCGCGACGTCGTCACCGTCTTGGCCACGGCGTTCTCTCAGGACCCGGTGTTCAGCGCGCTCCTGCCGGAAACCGGCTCACGGACCGACCGGCTTCATCGCTTCTTCTCGCTCGAGGCCGGCCCCTGGGCCTTGGACTTCGGCAAATCCTGGATCCTGCGCGACGCCGGGCAGGTGCTGGGGGCGGCGGTTGTCCTTCCGTCCGCGCGCCGGCACAACCCTGATCAGAATCGCCCGGCCAACATCCTTGGCTATCTGCGCACCTTTGGACGCCGCTCACTGCATGCGCGGAGGTTCCTCGAAGTCCTCGAAGGGGCGCACCCCCGCGAGGATCACCTGTACCTGCCGTTCATCGGCGCCGCCCAGCCAGGGCGCGGCGCAGGAGCCCTCCTCATGACCGCGATGACCCGGGCCGCGGATCAGGCCGGTTCGCCGATGTACCTGGAGGCCAGCAGCGCGGCCAGCGCCAGCCTTTACCGCCGCCACGGGTTCGTCGACACGGGCACGATCGAGGCGCCCGGTGTTCCGGTGATGTATCCCATGTGGCGGGAACCTTCAGACGCGTGAACGGCTGTGGACGACGGCCTTGGCTGATCCGGGAGGACGGGCCAGCCTGACGGCATGTCCGTATTCGCCGTCTGGGTATCGCTCATGTCGACGCTGTTCGGTGCCGCCAGCGATCCGGAGTGCTACGCGCTCGGTGGGCTCGACATCGCTCGGGCCGAGGCACTGGCGAACGGCAATGTCACCGATCTGCGAGCGGTCTACGCGGACGCAGCAGCGGCTGAGCCGGACGTGCGGCTTCTCAAGCGCTACGCAGCCCGTGGTTTGCGCGTCGTCGGCGCCGGGATGGTCCGCGACGAATGCCGCGTCGTCGAGCGGGCAGCCTCCCGTGTCGAGCTCGACGTCACCGAACGCCTCGCTCGGACGTGGGCCGTGGCCCCGAGCGGCGAATCGATCCGACTTCCGCGGGACGAGGCCTCGCACCAGCGCGTGGTCCTCACCGGCGGGCCTGGACGCTGGCGGATCGCCTCAGTCCGCTAGGGCCGCAGCGACGGCGGCCGCGATCTCCTGGTTGTACTTCGGCGCGCGCCGGCCGGCCGTGACCTGGTTGAAGAACCCGTGAATCATGTCGTCGTACTGGCGCAGTTCGGTCTTGATGCCGGCCGCGGACAGCTTGGCGGCGTACGCATTGCCTTCGTCCCGCAGTGGGTCGAAGCCGGCCGTTGCCACCAGCGTCTGCGGCGTGCGCGGTGAGATGTCGCCGTTGAGCACCGTCACCCGCGGGTCGGCCCGCTGGGCCGGGTCCGGCACGTAGCGTTCGCGCCCTTGTTCGATCGCGACGCGAGTCAGGAAGAAGCCCTCACCGAGCGAACGATGCGACTCCGAGGTGTTCACGAGATCCGTCACCGGGTAGATCAGCAACTGGAGGGCGAGGTCGACCTCATCGGCAACGGACTGCACCGTCGCCGCCGCCAGATTGCCGCCGGCCGAGTCACCGCCGACCGCCAGGCGCCGAGGATCAGCACCGACCGAGTCCGCGTTCGCCGCCACCCAGCGGACGGCGGCCACACAGTCGTCGAGGCCGGCCGGGAACGGATGCTCCGGCGCCAGCCGGTAGTCGAGGGCGAGAATCTGGATGCCCGCGGCCTCGGCGAATGCGCGCAGGGCTCCGTCGTGGCTCTTGAGGCCACCGTACGTGTGGAATCCGCCGTGGAAGTAGACCATCGTCGGCGATACGGCCGCTCCGATACGCGCTTGGGGCGTGTAGAGGCGGGCTGGCCGGTCGGCCACGGTGAAGTTGCGGACCGCACCGATGGACTGGTTGATGGCCAGAGCGGGCGCCAGCACGTCGAACTTGCGGCGAGCCTTGCCCACCGGGAGCTCATCGAGCGGCTTCTCCCGGGTCACGCGCATCAGCGTCAGGATGAGATGCGCTTCGGGGGCCAGGTGCATCCCGTCGAGGACGATGGGTCGACCGGCAAGCCGCTGGACGACCGACTCGGGCAGATGGGTGAGCGCCTGGAGCAGGCGACCTTGAACGTGTTCTTCGATGGACATGTCGTTCCTCACTGGTGCAAAGCCGCGTCGACGACGCTGGCGAGATCGGGGTGTTCGAACGTGAACCCGGCGTCGAGCAGCGCCTTGGGTTTGACGCGCAGTGAGCCGAGCAGGTCGGCCGCCACCGGGGCCGCGCCCAACTGCACGGCGAACTTCGGGACAGCCAGCCTGCGCCTGTGACCGAACTCCGCCGCCAGCGCATCGGAGAACTCGGCATTGGTGGCGTCGCCGGGCATGCCGAGGTTGACCGGTCCGGACACGTCGTGTTCGGCCAGGAAGGCGACGGCGCTCACCCAGTCCTGACGGGAGATCAGCGACATGTGCTGCCGCCCGGTTCCGAGTTTGGCCCCGAGGCCGAGCTTGAACGCCGGCAGCTGCACCTTGAGCAGCCCGCCGGAGCGGTGCACGGCGAGCGTCGTGCGCAGCAGGCAGACCCGGCTGCCGGCGTCGGAAGCGGCCTGGGTGGCCGCCTCCCAGGCATGCACGACCTCGGCGAGGAAGCCGGTGCCCGGTGCACTCGTCTCGGTCAGGATCTCGTCTCCGCGATCGGCGCCGTAGGCGCTCATGCCTGAACCGGACAGGAATGCGGCGGGCTCGGGGGAGCGGGCGATGGCATTGGCCAGGGTGGAGGTTGCCCCGAGCCGGGAGGAGAGCACGTTCTCCTGCCACTTCTTGGTTGGCGGCCAGTGGGAGATGGGCTCGCCGGACAGGTTCACGACGACGTCCGCGGAGTCGATCAGGGCCTGGTCGACAGCACCCGACTGCGGGTCCCACGCGAACGTGTCCGGTCGGTTCTCCGGTGTTCGAACCAGCCGGACGACCTCATGCCCCTGCGAGCGCAGGCGGTCGACCAGAGGCCCGCCGAGGAAGCCTGACGCACCCCCGACGACGACCTTCAAGGCTCAGCCCAGCTCGCCTTCGAAGGAGCCGCCTTGCAGACGGTTCTTCATCGCCGTCAGGAACCGACCGGCGTCCGCTCCGTCGACGACGCGATGGTCGTAGGTGAGCGCGAGGTAGGCCATCGAGCGGATGGCGATGCTCTCACCGCCGTTGGCATCGGTGACGACGACCGGTCGCTTGACCACGGCGCCGACGCCCAGGATCGCCACTTGCGGCTGGTTGATGATCGGGGTGTCGAACAGGGCCCCGTTGCTGCCCAGGTTCGTGATCGTGAAGGTCGCACCGGACAGCTCGTCCGGGGTGATCTTGTTGGTCCGGGTCCGCTCGGCCGCATCGGCGATGCGCTTGGCGAGTCCAGCGACCGACAGGTCGCCGGCGTCACGGATGGTCGGGACGATGAGGCCCTTCTCGGTGTCGACGGCAATGCCGAGATGCTCCCCGGACGGGTACGTGATCGTGCCGGCCTCGAAGTCGGCCGCTGCGTTGACCACCGGGTACTGCTTGAGCGCCTCGATGGCCGCCTTGGCGAAGAACGGCAGGAAGGTGAGCTTGACGCCCTCGCGCTCGGCGAAGGTCTCCTTGGCGCGGGCCCGCAGTCGCGCGACGTCGGTCACGTCGACCTCGTGGACCTGCGTCAGCTGTGCCGAGACCTGCAGCGACTGGACCATGCGGGTCGCGATCGTGTTGCGCAGGCGGCTGATCTTCTCGGTCTTCCCGCGCAGCGGTGACGGGGCCGCGGGTGCAGCCGCGGGCGCGTTTGCGGCAGGTGCCGCAGCGGTCGCCGGTTGCGCCGCAGCGGCGTCCAGCACGTCCTGCTTGCGAATCCGCCCCCCGACGCCCGTGCCGGTGACCTGCTCCAGGTCGACGCCGTGCTGCTTGGCCAGCTTGCGGACGATCGGGGTGACGTAGGTGTCTGTAGCCGGAGGCTGCGCGCTAGTCGCGGCTGGGGCCGCGGCGGGAGGCGCCGCCGGCGCCGAAGCGGGTGCGGGTGCAGGCTCGGCAGCAGGCGCCTCGGCAACCGGCTCGGGCTGAGCCGGTGTCGGTTCGGGTGCAGCCGCTGGGGCCGGGGCCGGGGCAGCTGCCGGAGCGGGTGCGGAACCGGCGGCGCCGACGATGGCCAGCACGGCGCCGACCTCGACGGTCTCGTCCTCGGCCGCGCGAACCTCCAGGAGCGTGCCGGCCACGGGGGATGGAATCTCGGTGTCGACCTTGTCGGTGGAGATCTCCAGCAGCGGCTCATCGACGGCGATCTCGTCGCCGACGTTCTTCAGCCAGCGGGTGACGGTGCCCTCGGTGACGCTCTCACCCAGGGCCGGCAACACGACCTCGGTTCCCTCGGCTGCGCCGCCACCGGACGCGGGCGCGGCAGGAGCGGGAGCGGCGGCCGGTTCCGCAGCGGGAGCCGGCTCCTCGGCCGCAGGCGCTGCCGGAGCTTCCGCTGCCAGGGCTTCCGCTGCCGGGGCTTCCGCTGCCGGAGCTTCGGCTGCCGGGGCTTCGGCGGCCGGGGCCGGGGCGGCGCCAGCCGACTCACCCTCGTCGCCGATGATCGCGAGTTCGGCGCCGACCTCGACCGTCTCGTCCTCGGCTGCCTTGATCTCCAACAGCACACCGGCCACCGGTGAGGGGATCTCGGTGTCGACCTTGTCGGTGGAGATCTCGACGATCGGCTCGTCGACGGCGACGGTGTCGCCGACGTTCTTCAGCCAACGGGTGACGGTTCCTTCGGTGACGCTTTCGCCGAGCGCAGGAAGGGGAACTGAGGTGGCCATGGTGTCCTTACAGGTCAGGCGTGCGAGTGACGTACGAATTGCTCACGCATGCGCGTGAAGGGGTTTGCCGGCGAGGGCGAGCGCGGCTTCGCCAAGCGCCTCGTTCTGGGTCGGGTGTGCGTGGATCAGCTGGGCGAGGTCCTCGGGGTACGCCTCCCAGTTGACGATCAGTGAGGCTTCGCCGACCTGCTCGCCGAACCGGGTGCCGATCATGTGGACGCCGACGATCGGCCCGTTCTTCTCGCGGACGAGCTTGACGATGCCGGCCGTACCGAGAATCTGGCTCTTGCCGTTGCCGCCGAGGTTGTACTCGTACGTCTCGATCTCGCCGTACTTCTCCTTCGCCTGCGGCTCGGTGAGCCCGACCGAGGCGATCTCCGGCTCGCAGTAGGTGACGCGCGGGATGCCGGAGTCGATGATCGGCTGCGGGTTGAGCCCGGCGATCTCCTCGGCCACGAAGATGCCGTGGGCGAAGCCGCGGTGGGCCAACTGCAGCCCGGGCACGAGGTCACCGACGGCGTAGACGCCGGGCACGTTGGTGCGCAGGCGCTCGTCGGTCGGCACCCAGCCGCGGTCGACGGTGACACCGGCCTCCTCGAAGCCGAATCCGGCCGAGCGCGGTCCACGGCCGACGGCCACCAGGCACAGGTCCGCCTCGAGCTTCTCGCCGTTCTCGAGGGCGACGATGACACCGGAACCGGTCTGCTCGACGCCGGTGAACTTCACGCCGGTCTTGAAGTTGATCTTGCGCTTGCGGAAGGCCCGCTCGAGCTGCTTGACCAGGGCCGGGTCCTCCAGCGGGATCAGGCTCGGCAACCCCTCGACGATGGTGACGTCGACACCGAACGACTTCCACACCGAGGCGAACTCCACGCCGATGACGCTGCCGCCGATGATGACGACGCTCTCGGGCATCTCGCTCAGGGTGAGGGCTTCGGTGCTGGTGACGACGCGGCCACCGATTTCGACGCCCAGGGTCCGGGCCTCCGAGCCGGTCGCCAGGATGACGTTCTCGCCGGTGTAGGTCTGGCCGTTGACTTCAACGGTCTTGGGCCCGACGAGCTTGCCCTCGCCCTCGACGACGGTGATCCCGGCGGCCTTGATCAGTCCCTGGAGGCCGCTGTAGAGACGGCCGACGATGCCGTCCTTGAACGACAGCACGCTCTTGAGGTCGATGGAGTCCAGCGTGCTGGTGATCCCCACGTTTTCGCTGTGGTTGATCTCGTCGGCCACCTCGGCCACGTGCAGCAGCGCCTTGGTCGGGACACAGCCGACGTGCAGGCAGGTGCCGCCGATCTTGTCCTTCTCGATCAGGGCGACCTTCATACCCAGCTGCGCCGCCCGGAGGGCCGCGGCATAGCCACCGCTGCCGGCTCCCAGGATGACGATGTCGAACGTTGTGGTGTCCGCAGGAGTCTGCGTCACGGTGCCTCCAGAGGTGGTGCCGTCTCGGCCATTCAGGTCGCCCATTCAGATTGCACGGTCATCTTGTCACTCCGATCGACCATCCTGCCACCGGGGTTTACCCGTCATGCACACTTGCGCCATGGCCTTGTTCCGGCGGCCGAAGGTGGCGCGCGACGACCTCGTCGTACTGCGGGAATGGGTCGCATCCCGCGGTGCGGTCAAGGGCGGTGTGGAGGCCTATGTGGAGCCGCAGACTTCGTTCTCACCGACGACGATGGTGCTCGTGGCCGGCGACGGGGAGTTCATCCGCCGGCGCGTCGGATCGCCTGACGCGGCGGCCAAGTTCGCCCGCAGCGTCGGCATCCCCATCTACGACACCAATCGGGTCGGGCTGCCGCAACGGATGCGTGACTACGCCGTACGTCAGCAGACCGGCGGCCAGCAGCGCCGGCCCAGCGGCGCGAGTGGCGGTGCGGCACCCTCGCCAGGGCCTCGGGGCCGCTCCGCGCGTGAGCGGGACGCCATCAGGGCATTGGCTGAGACCGCACTCGTGCCGTCGCCGCCGGCTGACGCCAGTCACACCGACCTGCAGGCGCTGTTGCGCTCGGCCCGCGCCCGGGCACATCCGGATCGCAACGGCGGCGACCGCACCCTGTGGGATGCGGTTGAGGACGCCGCTCACGTCCTGGGCTTGCGTTAGCCAGCGAGGTCCCGCGCCAGCTGCACCAGCGTGCGCACGGCGAAGCCGGTGCCGCCGGAGGGCACGTAGCCATACGGCCCCTCGTCGTTGTGCGCCGGACCGGCGATGTCGAGGTGCACCCACGGCACGTCACCGACGAAGGCGTGCAGGAACTCGGCCGCGAACAGCGCACCACCGGCCGACTTCGGGTTGTGCTGTCGCAGATCGGCCACCTTCGACGACTTGACCTTCTCGGTCATCTCCTCGGGGATCGGGAGCGGCCACACCAGTTCGCCGGCCGACCTCGCCGCGTCGAGCACCTGCCCCTGCAGCGGCTCGTTGTTGGACATGACGCCGGCGGTCCGATCGCCCAGGGCGACGATGCAGGCTCCCGTCAGCGTTGCGACGTCGACGATGGCGTCGGGCTTGGCCTCGACGGCGAGGGCCAAGCCGTCGCCGAGCACCAGGCGTCCCTCGGCGTCGGTGTTCAGCACCTCCACCGTCGCGCCGTTGCGCATCGTCAGGACATCGCCGGGCCGTACGGCCGAACCGCTCGGCATGTTCTCGGCGATGCAGGCGATGGCCGTCACCCGGATCGGCAGGCCGAGGCGGGCGATGGCGCCGATGGCGGCCGCAACCGCCGCGGCACCGGCCATATCCATCTTCATCGTCTGCATCCCGGCGCCGGTCTTGATCGACAGGCCGCCGGAATCGAAGGTGATGCCCTTGCCGACCAGGACGAGGTGCGGCATCGACTTGCTCGACGCCTTCTCAGGTCGGTAGGCCAGCTGGACGAGGCGGGGCGGAACCTCCGAGCCGGCCCCGACGGCAAGGATGCCGCCACAGCGTTCGCGTTCCAGCTTGCGCTCGTCCCAGATGGTCACCCGGGTGGCGTCTCCGGCCCACTCCTTGATCGACTGGGCGAAGTCCGGCGGCCGGATGTCCGCGGGCGCGGTGTTCACCCAGTCGCGCGCCTGGCCGACCGCGTCAGCGACGATCGTCGCCGCCTTCACGGCGTTGACCGCCGCCGCCTGACGCGCAAGCGAGGTGAGCAGCGTGACCGACCGGAGGGCGTTCTTGGGCTTGGTCTTGTAGGTGGTGAATGAGTACGCCCCGAGGATCGCTCCCTCGGCGATGGCCTGCACCTCGTCGGCATCGACCGGCTCGAACGCGATCGCGATGGACGTTGCCTTGGCTCCGACGGCAGCGCGAACCCCGGCACCGGCCAGGCGACGCAATTGTTCGGCGGTCGGCTCCTCGGGCAACGCGACGGCGACCACCAGGCGAGCGCGCGCGAGATCGCCGGCCGGGAACGTGACGATCTGGTCGGCTTCACCGGTGAAGCCCATGGCTTGGCGTGCGGCTGCGAAGCCGGTGTCGGACTTGGGGTCCCGAATGCCGAGGACGAGAACGTCGGTGCGTGCGGCTGTGGCGCCAAGGCGGCTGAGGGAGATCGAGACCATGGCGGTCACTATAGGTTTCGAAACGGCGCCCGGTGAGCGCCCCTCAACCTGCATCGCTAGGTTTCGGGCATGGACCTTCTGCACTCGCCGTTGCACGACCGTCACGAGGCGCTGGGAGCGAAGTTCGCCGAGTTCGGTGGCTGGCTGATGCCGTTGGAGTACACCGGTGTGCTCAAGGAACACGCGGCTGTGCGCGAGAGCGTCGGCGTGTTCGACGTCAGTCACCTCGGCAAGGCGCTCGTTCGTGGTCCCGGCGCGGCCGACTTCGTCAATGCCTGCCTGACCAACGACCTGGGCCGCATCCGTCCGGGCAAGGCGCAATACACGTTGTGCTGCAACCCCGACGGTGGTGTGGTCGACGACATCATCGCCTACCTGCGCGGCGACGACGAGGTCTTCCTTATCCCGAACGCGGCAAACAACACCGAGGTGGTCGCGCGGCTCGCAGCGGCGGCGCCGGCCGGGATCGAGGTCATCAACCAGCATCGGGACTATGCCGTCCTGGCTGTGCAGGGAACGCGGAGCGACGAGGTGTTGAGCGCCCTCGGCCTGCCGGTCGGCCATGAGTACATGTCGTACGCGACCGGATCGCTTGCCGGAGTCGATTTCTCGGTGTGCCGCACCGGTTACACCGGCGAGCGGGGCTACGAGCTCGTCGTCCCGTCGGCCGCCGCCGGCGCGGTGTGGGACGAGCTTTTCCGGGCGGGGGAGCAGTGGGGCATCACGGCCTGCGGCCTCGGTGCCCGCGACACCCTGCGGACCGAGATGGGATACGCCCTGCACGGGCACGAACTGTCCCCGTCCATTTCGCCGGTGATGGCCGGCGTCTCATGGGCCGTCGGTTGGTCGAAGCCGGACTTCTGGGGCAAGGCGGAGTTGGCCGCCCAGCGCGCGGCCGGCGACGTCCGGCACCTCGTCGGCCTGAAGGCGAAGGGGCGCGGCATTCCGCGTCCGGAGATGGGCGTGCTGTCCGACGGCGCCGTGGTCGGCGAGGTCACGTCCGGCACCTTCTCGCCGACGCTGCGCACTGGTATCGGTCTGGCACTTGTCGACCCGACGATCCAGGTCGGCGACGAGGTGGTCGTCGATGTCCGCGGCCGCAGCGAAGCCTTCGACGTCGTCAAGCCGCCGTTCGTCCAGCCGTCGACCAAGGAGGCGTGAGATGTCCTGGTTCTGGACCTACGAGAGTCCTTCCGGTGAGCCGATCGGCCAGTCCGAGACGTTCGAAAGTCGCGGTGACGCCGAGACCTGGATCGGCGAGGTGTTTGCCGACTTGCTCGACGAAGGCGTCGCGCAAGTGCGCCTCTTCGACGGCGTCAAGGAGATTTATGGGCCGATGGGATTGGCAGCCGGTGGCTGAGGTGGCGGCGTAGCCGCCCTGGAAATCTCCGAGGCCGCGCTCAGTACTTCTCGGGGAGTTCCTCGAAGCGCTTCACCTGCGGTGCCGGCAGGCGGAAGCGACGCAGCTGGGTCGTCCGCAGGATCGTGTAGAGCGCGACGCCCTTCAGGGACTGGCCCGGGAAGCGGCGGGCCAGCTCCTTCTTGAGCCCGCGGATCACCAGGATCTCCTCGACGATTGCGATCAGCGTGATGCTCATCCACGCGAGCATCCCGACGGTGGCGAACTGCGGAAACATCGTCAGGATGAACGTGAACAGCAGGACCGGCAGCAGGTACTCGGCGACGAGCCGGCGACGGTCGACGTAGTCGCGGGCGAATCGCTTGACCGGCCCGCGGTCGCGCAACGGAAGGAACTTGTCGTCGCCGGTACGCATTGCCTCCTGCTGGCGTTGGCGAATCAGGCGGCGTGCCTCGCGGTCGCGCTGGATCTGCTCCTTGCGCGTCATCGGCGGCTTGAGCGCCTTCTTGCGGGCTGCCTCAGCCTCCTTGCGGGAGGGCGTCGGGTTCTCTTTCGTCACGGGGCAAGCCTAGACGGCGGCCTCGGTGGTCATTCGGCCCGGGAGCGGATCGGTCGGTAGGTTTGACCTGTGACCTTCGACGAGCTGTCCGCCGATCAGATCCGCTCCCTGCTCGACGAACAAACGGCGGCGTATGAAGCGCTCAAGGCATCGGGCCTGAAGCTCGACCTGACCCGGGGCAAGCCGGCTGCTGAGCAACTGGACCTGTCGAACGCGCTGCTGACCATGCCCGGCGACACCCACCGCGCGGCGGACGGAACCGACGTCCGAAACTACGGCGGCCTGACCGGCCTGCCCGAGTTGCGGTCGATCTTCGCCGAACTCCTGCACGTCCCGGTCGACCAGCTGGTGGCCGAGGGCAATGCGAGCCTGGAGATCATGCACGACACCCTGGTGTTCGCGCTGCTCAATGGCACCCCGGATTCATCCCGACCGTGGTCGCAGGAGGACGAGATCACGTTCATCTGCCCCGTGCCTGGGTACGACCGGCACTTCGCCTTGACGCAGAAGTACGGGATTCGGATGGTGAGCGTCGACATGCGCGACGACGGGCCTGACGTCGCTGCCGTGCGCGAGCTCGTCCAGGATCCCTCGGTGAAAGGCATGTGGGTCGTCCCGACGTACTCCAACCCCAGCGGCGCCGTGGTCTCCGAGGCAGTCGCCGCCGAGCTCGCCGCCATGGACACCGCAGCACCGGATTTCCGGCTGTACTGGGACAACGCCTACGCCGTGCATCACCTGACCGAGGAGCGGACCAAGAGCGCGGACATCCTCGGCCTCTGCGCGGCCTCCGGTCACGCCAACCGCCCGTTCGTGTTCGCGTCGACGTCGAAGATCACGTTCGCGGGCGCCGGCGTCGCGTTCTTTGCGTCCTCGCCGGCGAACATCGAGTGGTACCTCGGCCACATCGGCAAGCGGACCATCGGGCCGGACAAGGTCAACCAGCTGCGGCACGCCCTGCTGCTGCAGAGCCCGGACGGCGTCATCGACCTCATGGATCGGCACCGGGCGATCCTTGCCCCGAAGTTCGAGGCGGTTCTGGAGATTCTCCAAAGGCGGCTCGGCGGCTACGACGTGGCGACCTGGTCGGTGCCCAAGGGTGGCTACTTCATCAACCTCGACGTCGTTGAGGGCACGGCCGCGCGTGTGGTCCAGCTCGCCAAGGAGGCCGGCATCGCGCTGACGCCTGCCGGCTCGTCGTTCCCCTACGGCAAGGATCCGCTGGACCGGAACATCCGGCTCGCCCCGTCGTTCCCGACGATCGATGAACTGCGGACGGCGATGGAAGGTGTCGCCACCTGTGTGCTGTTGGCCGCTGCCGAGAAACAAGCCGTCTGACGTTTGATGCGCATCCTGGTCGCTCCCGACAAGTTCGCCGGGACGCTGACGGCGAGGCAGGCCGCAGACGCCATCGCCGCGGGCTGGCGGCGCGCCTCGCCCGACGACGAGCTGACACTGTTGCCGATGTCGGACGGCGGGCCCGGGTTCGTCGATGTGGTGGGGGAGCCTGACCCGAACTCAGTCCATGTGGAAGCAGCCCGGTATTGCGGGCTCGACCGCGGGCTGGACCCGTGGAACGCGTCGACGTACGAACTCGGGCTCGCGGTCCGTGACGCCCTGACCCGGGCGCGCCGCGTGTGCATCGGGCTCGGCGGGACCCGAACGATCGACGGGGGCGCAGGTCTCCTGGCCGCGCTCGGGGCCACTGCCGACGTCCCGTTGGACCGTGGGCCGGCTGGGCTGCGCGGCGTCACCGCCGTGGACCTGGCCGCCGTGCGCGAGGCAACCCGGGGCGTCGAGCTGGTCGGAGCCTGCGATGTCGATGTCCCGTTGCTGGGACTGTTCGGCGCGACCAAGACCTTCGGGCCGCAGAAGGGACTGTCGGACGAGGACCTGCTCATCGTCGACCGCATCCTCGACCAGTTCGTCGGTGCAGCCCTCGGATCCAGCCCGTCGGATCGACGGCTCGCCGAGACGCCTGGTGCCGGTGCGGCCGGTGGACTGGGGTTCGGGATCCTCGCCGCCGGCGGCTCGCTCGTCCGTGGGGTCGACCTGGTGGCCGAGGCGATCGGCCTCGCCGATGCCTGCGCCGATCATGACCTGGTGCTGACGGGGGAGGGAACGTTCGACCACACCTCCCGCTCGGGGAAGGTCGTGTACGGCGTCGCCGAGAAGGCCGCGGCAGCGGCGCGGCCGTGCGTCGTGCTCGCCGGCCAGGTCACGGTTGGGGCGCGCGAGAGCCGCGCCATGGGCGTCGACGCCAGCTACTCGATGGCAGATCTGGTGGGCCTCAAGGCGGCGCTGGCCCAACCGGCGGAGTCGCTTTCCCGGCTCGCCGAGCGGACGGCGCGCACGTGGTCTCCGGCATGAGTGCTGTTCTTGAGATTCGCCCCGTAGGATGGGAACAGATGGATCGGGGCGCGCGTTGACCCCACCTGAAGACCCACGACCTGACGACAGGGAGATCTGATGAGCGGCTGCGGATGCGGACACGCACATGGCGGTGAAGGTGCGGGACACCAGCATGGTGCTGCGCAGGCGGCTGGCGGCACGGCCACGGCCGTGAAGCTGGAGACCACCGTCCAGACCGATGGCATCACGCTGAGCGAAGGCGCCGCCACCAAAGTGAAGGGCCTGCTCGAGCAGGAGGGCCGCGAGGACCTCGCCCTGCGTATCGCCGTACAGCCCGGTGGCTGCTCCGGCCTGCGCTACCAGCTCTTCTTCGACGAGCGCACGCTCGACGGCGACACCATCCGTGACTTCGGTGGCGTGAATGTGGTCGTCGACCGCATGAGCCTTCCGTACCTGCACGGCGCGACGATCGACTTCGTCGACACGATCGAGAAGCAGGGCTTCACGATCGACAACCCGAACGCCTCGGGCTCCTGCGCCTGCGGAGATTCGTTCCACTGAGCACCACGCAACAGGGCCCGGCTGCTTCGGCACCCGGGCCCTTTTGCATGTCTCGACCTGTTTACTTCGGCCCGTCGATGGAACAGGCGGCCGGCCCGGGTAGCCGGTGTCGATTGCGAGCGACCATCCGATAGGCCACCTCGGCGAGGGATCGGACGACCGGGAGCCGCATCGCGATGCCGAGCATCGGCCAACCGGCACGACATTCCCGGAGCACCGCGGAAACGGCGGCGGCGCCGCGCGTCACCTGGCCATCGGGCCCGACACAGTGCACGGCCGTCGCTGCGGCATCGGCGGTGATGCCGACGGCCGTCAGATCAGCTGTCTGGAACGGTTCGAACCGGACGTCGCTGCGGCGTGACGCCCATCCGACACAGCGACTGCAGAACCCGCAGTCGCCGTCGTAGATGCAGGTTGTGGTCACCGTGCCAGCGTACGTGGGGGCATGGGTAGTCTGCTGCGGTGCGAATTGCCGTGTGCGGATCTGTTGCCACCGATCACCTGATGACCTTCCCCGGCCGGTTCGAGGACTCCATCGTCCCGGACCAGCTGGACAAGATCGCGCTGTCGTTCCTGGTCGACGACCTGGAGGTGCGCCGCGGAGGCACTGGCGCAAACATCGCCTTCGGTCTGGCCAAGCTGGGTCACCGGCCGATGCTGGTCGCCTCGGTCGGCAAGGACTTCGACGCCGAGTACCGCGGTTGGCTGGACGCGGCCGGCGTCGACACGTCGGCGGTGCGGGTGTCCGACACTCGCCACACCGCCCGGTTCGTGTGCACGACCGACTCCGCGCTCGCGCAGATCTCCTCGTTCTACCCGGGTGCGATGTCCGAGGCCGACGGCATCGACCTGGCTGAACTCGGTGAGTTCGACCTCGTCCTGATTTCGCCGGACGACCCGGCCGCCATGGTGCGCCACACCGCGAGCTGTCGTGATCGGGGCGTACCGTTCGCCGCCGACCCGTCGCAACAGCTCGCCTTCGCCGACGGTGACATGATCCGGGACCTGATCGACGGCGCCACTTACCTGTTCAGCAATGACTACGAGTCGGCCCTGATCGAGAAGAAGACCGGCTGGACGTCGGCCGACGTGCGTGCCCGCGTGGCAACGCAGGTGACGACGCGCGGCAAGGACGGCGTCACCATCTACCTCCCCGACGGCGAGGTCGTCGAAGTCTCGGCGATCCCGGGTGTGACCGCGGTCGATCCGACCGGTGTGGGCGACAGCTTCCGGGCCGGCTATCTGGCCGGGGTCGCGGCCGGGCTGAGCGTCGAACGCTGCGCTCAGGTGGGCTGCACGATCGCCTCGCTGGTGGTGGAAACCACGGGTACGCAGGAGTACCACCTCGATCGAACTGCGTTCCTCGAACGGCTCGGAGCCGCCTATGGTGACGACGCATCCACAGACGTGGCGGCAGCTCTCGCGCTGTCCTGAACAAAGCCGTACCTAACGCGGTACGAGCGAGGGCCCTGCAGTAGTCTGCGGGGTGTCGAATCACGAATCAGAAAGGCGCCTCGTGGGTCGGATTCTCCGTAGCACACCGGGGGCGGCGGGCCTTGCCGCTGCCGCGCTTGTTCTCAGTGGCTGCTCGCCATACGACAAGTCCGACATCAAGCGACTGGCGCTTCCGGTGCCGGCCAGTGACCGCACCGATCCGGTGTGGGATCTGTGGCTCGGTGCATGGATCGCAACGCTGGTCGTGTTCGTACTCGTGTTCGGCCTCATGGTCTACGCGATGATCCGGTTCCGGAAGCGCGATGAGAACCCGCCGCCGCAGATCCGCTACCACCTCCCGCTCGAGGTGCTGTACACGATTGCCCCGTGCGTCATCGTCGCCGTGTTCTTCTTCCACACCGTGGTCGCCCAGAACGCGATCCTCAAGGAAGTGAAGAACCCCGACCACGAGATCGTCGTCGTCGGCAGCAAGTGGCAGTGGGCCTTCGACTACCAGGATGAGAAGGCCGCGGGCGGCGAGGATGTCTTCGACGTGGGCACGCCGGCCGATCCGGCGAACCTGTACCTGCCGATCGATGAATCGGTGCGGTTCGTCCTCAAGGCCCCGGACGTCATCCACTCGTTCTGGATCCCGGAGTTCTACTTCAAGATGGACGTCATCCCGGGCCGGATCAACCAGTTCGACGTGACGCCCACCCGCATGGGCACCTTCACCGGCCGCTGCGCCGAGCTCTGCGGCCTGTACCACTCGCGCATGATCTTCAAGGTGCACGTGGTGTCGCGTGCCGAGTACGACAAGCACATGGCCGAATTGAAGGCGATCGGCCAAGTCGGTGAGCTCGCTGGCGCCAAGCAGGCCGACAAGATCGCCGGCCTTGAGAACGGAGACGAGCACTGATGGCAACCACGGCCACGTTCCAGGAAGGGCGCGCCGAAGCCCGCGAGGCCACCCTCGGCCAGCGCATCGTCAGGGTCATCACGAGTACCGATCACAAGGTGATCGGCAATCTGTACTTCGTCACGTCCTTCGGCTTCTTCATCGCCGGCGGCATCATGGCCCTGATCATCCGGGCCAACCTCGCGCAGCCGGGCTCCAAGGTCGTCAGCGACGACATGTACAACCAGCTGTTCACGATGCACGGCTCGATCATGCTGCTGTTGTTCGCCACCCCACTGTTCTTCGGCTTCGGCAACGCCGTGATGCCGCTGCAGATCGGTGCGCCGGACGTGGCCTTCCCACGCCTGAACATGTTCAGCTACTGGCTGTACCTGTTCGGCGGACTGATCGTCCTCAGCGGGTTCCTCGCGCCCGGTGGCGCGGCCGGATTCGGCTGGTTCGCCTATGTGCCGCTGAGCGACTCGGTGAACTCGCCGGGCGTCGGCGCCGACCTGTGGATCATGGGCTTCTACATGTCCGGTCTCGGCACCATCCTCGGCGCCGTCAACTTCGTGACCACCATCTTCACGATGCGTGCTCCGGGCATGACGATGTTCAGGATGCCGATCTTCGTCTGGAACACCTTGGTGACCGGCATCCTCGTGCTGATCGTCTTCCCGATCTTCGCCGCGGCACTGCTTGCCCTGTTTGCCGATCGCACGCTGGGCACGCACGTGTTCGACGCGGCCACTGGCGGCCCAGTCATGTACCAACACGTGTTCTGGTTCTTCGGCCATCCCGAGGTCTACATCATCGCGCTGCCGTTCTTCGGCATCATCACCGAGGTTCTCCCGGTCTTCTCGCGCAAGCCGATCTTCGGGTACGTCGGCCTCGTCGGCGCGACGCTCGGCATCGCAGCTCTCTCCGTCGCGGTGTGGGCGCACCACATGTTCGTCACCGGGGCCGTCGACCTGGCGTTCTTCTCCTTCATGACGTTCCTCATCGCGGTGCCCACCGGCGTGAAGTTCTTCAACTGGATCGGGACGCTCTGGGGCGGAAGCCTGAGCTTTGACACCCCGATGATCTTCGCGCTGGGCTTCCTCACGACGTTCCTCTTCGGCGGCCTGACCGGCATCATCCTCGCGTCGCCGGCCCTCGACTTCCAGCTGTCCGACAGCTACTTCGTGGTGGCGCACTTCCACTACGTCGTCTTCGGCACAGTGGTGTTCGCGATGTTCGCCGGCTACTACTTCTGGTGGCCGAAGCTCACCGGGCGGATGCTGGACGAGCGGCTGGGAAAGATCCACTTCTGGCTGCTGTTCATCGGCTTCCACATGACTTTCCTCGTGCAGCACTGGCTGGGCGTCGAGGGCATGCCGCGCCGCTACGCCGACTACGGCGTCACCGACGGCTTCACCACCCTGAACGAGATCTCCTCGATCGGATCCTTGCTCCTGGGCGTCTCGACTCTTCCGTTCCTCTACAACGTCTGGAAGAGCCGCAACGCGCCGCTGGTCGGCCGCGACGACCCATGGGGTTGGGGCCGTTCGCTCGAGTGGGCGACCAGCTGCCCACCGCCGCGGCACAACTTCGTGTCGCTGCCCCGGATCCGCTCGGAGAGCCCGGCGTTCGATCTGCACCATCCGGAGCTGGCCGAACTCGAGATCATCCACAGTGCGCAAGAAGATGCGGCGGAAGGCAGCAAGGCGTGAAGTCTGAATCCTGGATCATCGTTTCGATCGCCATCTTCTGCGGCCTCGTGTCGCCGATCTACTGGTGGATCACCTACGACCCGACCGGCACCACCGCGCTCGTCATGACCACGCTGCTGTGTGCCCTGCTCGGCTTCTACCTGATCGTGGTGGCCAAGCAGATTCCGGCCCGGCCGGAGGACCGGCTCGACGGCGAGATCTACGAGGGCGCCGGCGAGTTGGGCTTCTTCCCGCCCTACAGCTGGTGGCCGTTGTACTGCTCGCTCGCCTTCACCGTGATCGTCCTCGGCCTGGTGATCGGCTGGTGGCTGTTCATCATCGGTGTGGGGCTCGGGATCGTCACGTTGATCGGGTGGGTCTTCGAGTACTACCGCGGAGTGCACGCGCACTGAGCGTGGCGGGGCTGTGTGCTCCGTTCGTTTAGGATGGAGCGTGTGACTCGTCGTTCCCGATTCCTTGCAGTCTCTGCCGGGATCGCACTGGCGGCGGGGCTGGCAGGATGCGGTGTCCTGACGGACAAGATCACGCCGCCCGAGAAGCCATCGATCACGTTCGAGAGCAACGTTTCTGCAGGTCAGGACGATGTCACCGTCGACACGTTGGTGCGCGTCTCGGCCACGGACGGCACCATCGCCACCGTGGCTCTGAAGTCCGACAAGGGCGCCGTCCCGATCGAGCAGCGCGGCGATGCGTGGGTCGCACAGGCCCGGCTCGAGCCCGGAACGGCGTACACCCTGACAGCCTCTGGCACCGGTGAGGACGGCTCCACCAAGACGTGGAAGCGGCCGTTCCGGACCGAGGCGCTGACGCTCAACCAGCAGACCTATCCGTCGGTGTCGCCCCTCACGGATGACACCGTCGGCGTCGCCATGCCGGTCATCGTCCGCTTCGACCTTCCGGTGCAGAACCGCGAGCTCTACGAGAAGAACATGATCGTCGAGTCCTCACAGCCGGCCGAGGGTCGCTGGGCCTGGTTCGGGGATCGCGAGGTTCACTACCGAACCAAGGACTACTGGCCGGCCAACACCGACGTCACGGTCAAGGTGCTGGTCAACAGTCTCCCGGCCGGCAACGGCATCTACGGCCAGCAGGATCAGATCGTCAAGTTCCATGTCGGACGCAAGGTTGTCGGCTACGTCGACATCAACCGCTACACGCTGACGGTCAAGGCTGATGACCGGGTGCTGCGCACCATTCCGGTGTCGACCGGCGACACCAAGCACCGCACCCGCCAGGGCACCAAGGTGATCATGGAGAAGCTGCGCAAGGTCGACATGGACGCGGCGACGACCGGCGTCGACTCCGAGGACGATGACTACTACGACCTCGAGGACGTCGAGTACGCCATGCGTCTGACCAATTCGGGCGAGTTCCTGCATGCGGCACCGTGGTCGGTTGCCTCGCAGGGGCGTGCCAACGTCAGTCACGGCTGTACCGGCATGAGCACCGCAAACGCTGAGTGGCTGTTCGGCCAGATGAAGAAGGGCGACCCGGTGGAGTACACCGGGAGCCCACGGCCGATCGAGCAGGGGAACGGCTGGACGGACTGGAACATCTCGTGGGATGACTGGGTGAAGAAGTCGGCGCTCAAGGTCACGCCGAGCCCCAGCGTGCCGTCGCCTGCAGCCGGTGCCCCTTCGTCGTTCGCCCCGCCGGGTGGCGGTGCGCCGTCCACCGATCAGCGATCGCCGAGGTGACCCCAACTCCGAAGGGGATTCGTGCCGAACAGCCGATGTCGGTGGCTTACAATTGGTTGCAACGTGGGGCCGCGGGAGACCGTGGCCCTCGTGTCTGTGGTCTGGATAGGGAGCCGGGTTCGCTCGGTCTGGACGAAGGTTGTGGCGCGTGCACAGTTGTCGGGTTTGTGGATCGTCGAAGGTTCGCGTCTTCGTGCCGTCCC
>DATEDT010000062.1:0-9719 GCA_035281505.1 Aeromicrobium sp.
TAGGCCAATCGGCCCGAACTGGCCAGCGGCCCATTCCCTCGCGAATTCGATCGGATCGGCAACCGGCAGCGGCTCGACCTGAGCAGCCCGGGCTGCGACAGGTTCGCGCCAGCCCACCGCGGCCAGCAACGCGCACGAGACTTCCAGTGGCACCCAGCCAGAGACGCCGCGGCACATCGATAGCGACCGGTCGGGGCACTTGCGAGCCCGGCGCAGATAGGCGACTCGATCCCACGACCCGGCAGCCTTGGCCCACTCCCCCCGAGCCTCATAGCGGAGCGCATCAGAGCGAGCCTGCGCGAGCAGATACCGCTGAGCCAGACGGCGATGCCGATTCCATTGCCCGATGCTGACCTCGACCGAGTGCCACGCCTCGACAGGCCAGTCACCGAACGAGCCCCATAGACGGCCAGTCTTGTCCCAGCCGGGCGGCATTCCCTGCCGTTGGTAGTGCGCCACCGACCGGGCTCCGTGCTTGGCGAGGTACTTCAGCCAGCCAGTCGGCCCGTCGATCGGCTTGCAGACCTGCGAGTGCAGCGAAGGCCCGTACTCCCCCGCAATCCGCAGCCACTCAGCGACCAGCCGGGGACCGGCGAATCTCTGTGCATTATCGGCGCACGGGTCGAAGTAGACAGCCATGTGCAAATGCGGTGCTCCACGCCTCTGCAACTCCATCAGCCAATGGCAGCGCAGGAAGCCTGGAGAGCGCCGGATGTGGTCGAACAGGCGAGTTGTGAGCCGATGCCAGTCGGTTTGAGTTGGCGGAATGTCTCGCAGCGTCAACTTCAGCGCGAACCCTTTCCGGTCAGATCGTCGGGGATGATCGATTGCAGGAATCGGGTGTTCCGTCGAGCTGAGTCCCGGTGTTCCGTCATCGTGGCCGGAGCCTCTGGAGCAGGGGAAGGTGCCCCCCGCAGCCGCTTCGCGGCTAACCGCGGAGGACGCTCCCCCTCCAGCCGCGACAACGGAATACCTCAGACGGCCGAGGGTCTAGCATCCGGCACATGCGCAAGGTATTCGCCGTCTGCATCTGGACGACGGTCGCTGTCGTGTTGGCCGGGTGCGGGCGATCTGAGCCGGGTCCGGTCAGAAGCACCGCTGCAACCACTCCATCGGTGGATCAATCTGCCACCGTGATTCGTTGTGCGGATGCGCCACGCATCCCCGAGGACAATCCGCAGGTAAGTGTGAGCCGAAACAGCAAGACGGTCACGGTTTCGTGGGTGGGGCGCGGGTGGCCCGAGTTCACTGTTCGTTTGGATGATCCCACCTGTCGGGACAGGCCTGACCTAGGTCAGTGGTTGAGGCCCGTGGGTCCATTTCCGAGGTTCGAGAACGCCCGCATCGTGGTGCGGCCCGGCATGGATTGTGCCTACGTCGGCTACACCCTTTTTGGTAACGGCGAAGGGCTAATCGCGAGGTTGGAGGACATCACGGCTGTTCGCCCAGATGGTCGGTCCATCGACTGGAAACACCAGACAGCCACCGGCGGTCCGTCTGAAATCGGGGACATGTCCGGGCGACAGGTCGTCACGCCGGATGGTGCGGAGTGTGGTGTGCCTGGGGGCGGGGACGCGGACTACTTCGACGCACGAGACGTTCAGGTCGGCGAAACGGTTCAGGTGACCTTCCGGTTCGTTGAGATCCCGGGCGATTGGGACGGAGAGTCGCCGATTGAAACAAAGCGAGTGGTGGAGGTCCCGTTCAAGGTCGTGAGCGGTCCTTAACTCCGATTCCTTGGAATCTCAGGCAATTGTTCAAAACTGGCCCCCGTGTTACAGGTCGGGGTCAGCCCTTCTCTGGTGGAGGTCTCTGCTGCGTGATGCGACCGCCGACGCCGCGAGCGGTCAACTCCTCGACCAAGATGGCCAGCATCTTCTCTGTCATCACTCGGGTCCGCGTGCCGTCCGTATCCGTGAACAGCCCCAGTCCTCCATGTTCGGGTGTTGGTTCCGAAATCCAACCAGGCGATGCGGGATCACCGTCGAACGCTTCGTACTCGTCCCAGTCGCGGAATTCGTGACCTCGGTCATCCACGAGCATCCAACGGTTGGCGGTGGCTTTGAGCGCTTCAAAGGCAGCGCCCTTCTTCGGCTCGGAAATTTCCACAAGAAGGAACCCGGGATTATCCATCCAACTGACAACATTCCCATTCTCGTCGTAGTCCGGAAGTCCACCTGCAAGCGCGTCGTGGTCGATGATCAAGTCGGCCATGAGTACGCCTTCTCGCTTTGCGCTAGCCCGAGTCTGAACGTCATCTCTGACCCCCACGCTGCGTGGTGCGGATGGAGGAGCCTCTCCGCTAGAGCGCACGTCCTCCCCTCTTTTGCCGCCCTCCGGCCTTGCCACATGCACCGCGAGGAAGGCCAGCAGCAGAGCCACCCCAAACACCCCGACGGCTTGAAAGACCTTTGCAGGCCGGAGGGTCTGGCCACCGTTGCTATCTGACTCGCGCCGCATTCGCCGACGGTAGTCCGACGCCAACCGCCTGCGCCCCGATGTTGCGGGATCGTGATCGCACGGGATTGCGCTGGGCTGGCGCAAGGTGCGCACGATGCTGCGAGAGCGCTCTGCCGAGGCTTACGCCGCACCCAGCGGCAACTGAGCCCGGAGCGGCAGCCCGAACTGTCCCACGGCCCATTCCCGCGCGAATTCGATCGGATCGACCACCGGCAGCGGTTCGACCTCGACAGGTCGGACGGCGGCAGATTCCCGCCAGCCGACAGACGCAACGGAACACCTCCCACATGGCAAAGCCCCCGGCAAACGCCCCGCACTCGTGCGCAACGACCCATGCGCGTCCCTACGCTTGCACGATGGACGAGCAAGTCAGTCGAGACATCGACCTGATCGACCGTTTCGGGCGCTTCGGTTGGTCCGATCGAGAGGGCGAAGGCCGGACTCGCAACATCCTCTTCCGCTTGCTTTGGGACAACCTCGTGGACCGAGACGCTCTAATCGCGGAGATGGTCAATCGGGGACACGGCCCCGCAGCGGTGGGGCGGTTGAAGCGCTTCATCGTCAAAACAGATCGGCATATCGAAGCCGAGCGACGGCGGAAGACAACGCGCGAATAGCGGCCCTTGGAATTGCAGCGCTTTTTTCAAAACTGGCCCCCGTGTTACAGGCAGGGGGCGCCAGTGT
Organism: Aeromicrobium sp.; assembly: GCA_035281505.1. Lineage (GTDB taxonomy): Bacteria > Actinomycetota > Actinomycetes > Propionibacteriales > Nocardioidaceae > Aeromicrobium. The sequence goes on from DATEDT010000062.1 coordinate 3,145, forward strand.
TCCGTCATCGTGGCCGGAACCTCTGCGCCCCCCGAGACGGGACCCCACAGGGGCCTCGCGGCCATCCACCACGAGACAGAGCACCTCAGAGAGATTCCGGCCCTCACGCTGAGACGTTCCGTGGAACACTCCGAGAGTGAATGGACCGACCGTCAAGTATCCCGATGGGTTTCGGGTGACACGCCTCCCCGCTGGCTCCGCAGCAGGGCTGACGTGGCTCGTGTTCATCGTTGAAGGTCGCGACATAAGCGTCAAGTGGTACTACCACGAGCGGATGACGTTCATCGATGCCAGCGGCGATGAGATCGAGACCTTCGGCGGTGGCGGAGGGAATGACGAGCTGTGGCTGGACCACCTCTCGCTCAAAGAACGGACTTTCACCATTCGCTACCACTGGGGCGGTGAACAACTGCTGGAGGAGCACATCGCCCTATGATCGGCTCGTGAGCGCAACACCCGGGGCCTCGCGCTAGCGCAACGACATCAGGTCTTCGATGACCGCCTGCGCGATGCCGAGACCGCCGAGATGACTTTCGCCGTCGATGACCGACAACAGCGCATCCGGCAGACGTGACACCACGTGCTGGCCGTGCCCGAACGGAATGATGTGGTCGTCGTCGCCGTGCCACCACCGCACCGGCACCTTGACGTCGGCCAGCTGGAATCCCCAATCCCGGGCGAACAGCACCGCGTCAGCCAACGGCGCCGACGTCTGGAACCGGCTCCCGTTGAGCAGGTCGTCCAGGAACATCGCCTTGAACTCCGGGCGCGACAACAGGTTCTTGTCACCGGGCGGCTGGACCGCCGCGTACAGGTCCAGTCCGGTGCCGGCGAACGGCCGGACCAGCCGAATGGCGAGGGTGAGAGCCAATCCGAGCGGCACACGCCCATGGTTCACCAGAGGCGCCAGCCGCTTGGCCAAGGCCACCAGCCCACCGTCGATGGCATCGGGTCCGACGGTCGGGGCCACGCCACCGAGTACGCCCACCCCGACAACGCGGTCGGGCAGGAGCGCGCCGCAGGCCAATGCGTAGGGTCCGCCACCGGACAGACCGATCGTCCGGAACGTGTCGATGCCGAGAGCATCGGCGAGCAAGGCGATGTCTGCCGGAAAGTCGGCGATGTTCGGATACTGGTACGGCGTCGACGACCCGATCCCCGGCCGATCGACACCGATGATGCGAATGCCGTTGTCCACGGCGTAGGCCCGTGCGTCCAGCGGGATCTGCCGCCGCGAACCCGGCGTGCCGTGGAACCAGATGAGGGCCGGGCCGCGTGGTGCTCCGTGCTCGGCGAAGCTGAGGCGGCGCCCGTCACGGACGGCGACGCTGCCCTCGAGCACCGGCCGCGCCGGTGACACTTCCTGCTCCCGACTCTTGATCAGCATGGACGTGAGTCTGACACGTCAGCTGGCGACATACTGGGCAAGATGCTCACCGGTGAGTGTCGAGCGGTTGGCAACCAGGTTGGCAGGCGTCCCGGTGAAGACGATCTCGCCGCCGTCGTGACCCGCACCCGGTCCGAGATCGATGATCCAGTCGGCGTGCGCCATGACGGCCTGGTGGTGCTCGATGACGATCACCGACTTGCCGGCGTCGACCAATCCGTCGAGCATCACCAGCAACTGTTCGACGTCGGCCAGATGCAGGCCGCTCGTCGGCTCGTCAAGGACGTAGACGCTCGCGTTGTCCGCCATCTGAACTGCCAACTTGAGCCGCTGCCGCTCCCCGCCCGACAGGGTGGTCAGCGGCTGACCCAACTTGACATAACCGAGCCCCACCTCCGTCATCCGGCCCAGAATCGTCGCCGCGGCCGGCGTTCGGGCGTCGCCGTCGGCGAAGAACTCGCGCGCCTCGGCCACCGACAGGTCCATGACCTCGGCGATGTTCAGTCCACCGAAACGAAGCTCGAGGACGGAAGCCTGGAAACGCCTCCCCTCGCATGCCTCACAGGGCGTCTCGACGGTGTCCATGAACCCGAGCTCGGTCACGATGACGCCGGCGCCATTGCAGGTTTCGCACGCCCCCTCGGAGTTGGCGCTGAACAAGGCCGGCTTGACTCCGTTGGCCTTGGCAAACGCCTTGCGAATCGGCTCGAGCAGGCCGGTGTACGTGGCCGGGTTGCTCCGCCGGGACCCTCGGATGGCGCCTTGGTCAACGACTACGACACCCTCGCGGCCGGCGATCGACCCGTGGATGAGTGAGCTCTTGCCCGAGCCCGCCACACCCGTGACGACGGTCAGCACACCGAGCGGGACGTCGACGTCGACGTCCTTCAGGTTGTGTTCGGACGCGCCGCGCACCTCCAGGTACCCGGTCGGTTCGCGCACCGACTCCTTCAGCGTCGCCCGGTCGTCCAGGTGCCGTCCGCTCACGGTGTCGCTGGCCCGGAGCCCCTCGACCGTGCCTTCGAAACACACGGTGCCGCCGTGCGGACCGGCTCCGGGGCCGAGATCGACGACATGGTCTGCAATCTCGATGGTTTCGGGTTTGTGCTCGACGACGAGAACCGTGTTGCCCTTGTCGCGCAACTGCAGCAGTAGGTTGTTCATGCGCTGAATGTCGTGGGGGTGCAACCCGACGGTCGGCTCATCGAACACGTACGTCACGTCGGTCAGGGCGGAACCGAGATGACGCAGCATTTTGATGCGCTGAGCCTCACCTCCGGACAGCGTGCCGGACGGACGATCGAGGCTGAGGTATCCCAGGCCGAGTGAGACGAAGGCATCCAGATGCGCACCCAAGGAGCTCAGCAACGGTCCGGCACCGGGGTCGTCCAGCTCGCGCATCCACTCGGCGAGATCGGTGATCTGCATGGCGCAGAGGTCGGCGATGTTCTTGCCCTTGATCTTCGACGACCGTGCACCTTCGTTGAGCCGGGTGCCGTCGCACGCCGGGCACGGCGCAAACGTGGCGATGCGTTCGACGAAGGCACGGATGTGCGGCTGGAGCGAGTCGACGTCCTTGGACAGCATCGACTTCTGGATCTTCGGGATCAGGCCCTCATAGGTGATGTTGACACCGGCGATCCTGACCTTGGTGGCCTCCTTGTGGAGGAAATCCTCGCGTTCGGCTTTCGTGTACTTCTTGATCGGCTTGTCCGGATCGAAGAACCCTGACTCGCTGAACTGACGGGTCGCCCACCCGTCGGCGGTGTACCCCGGCACCATGATGGCGCCCTCGTTCAGCGACTTGGACTCATCGAACACCTGCGTCAGATCGATGTCCGAGACGGTGCCGCGGCCTTCACAGTTGGGGCACATTCCACCGTGGTAAACCTGATTGCGCACGATCTGCCGCTCCCCCGTGGCCGACGTCATGACGCCGCTGGCCGTGCGGGTGGGGATGTTGAACGAGAACGCGATCGCCGGGCCGATGTAGGGCTCCCCCAGCCGGCTGAACAGGATGCGCAACAGGGCGTTGGCGTCGGTGACAGTGCCGACGGTGGAGCGCGCGTTGGCTCCCATCCGCTCCTGATCGACGATGATGGCCGGCGTCAGCCCATCGAGGACGTCGGCGTCGGGCCGCGGCTGCGTGGGCATGAATCCCTGGACGAACGCGCTGTACGTCTCGTTGATGAGCCGGCGCGACTCGGCCGCGATGGTGCCGAACACCAGCGAGCTCTTGCCCGACCCGGATACGCCCGTGAAGACCGTCAGCCGCCGCTTCGGCAGCTCGATGTCGACGTCCTTCAGGTTGTTCTCTCGCGCGCCTTGTACACGGATCATGTCGTGGCGGTCGGCCGGATGGCGGTCGGCGTTCGTCATGCCGGTCAGGCTAGTTGGCCCCGACGACATCGACTTCTCAAGTCCTGCTCAAAATGCCGAACTGACCAGTAACCTATGGGCGCAGAGGTATCGAAGGAGCCGTCCGATGCGACCAATCCGTGCATTCGCGGCTACCGCCGCCGTCGTCGCCATGATCTGTGCGACACAATCCGCCGTTCCCGCGGCAGCCAAGCCGTCCCTACGCGGCGTGATGTACGTCGGGAACAACTGGTCCGGGACCGCGTCGATCGTCGATGCGGACTCGATGGAGGTGCTCAAGCGGGGCATCAACCTGATCCCGGACAAGGCCGAGGAAATGGCGCGAATCACCACGAATCCGGTCAACCTCGCCTACTTCCTGGTGATTCGGATGGGTCCGGGCGAAGGCCATGACCAGTTCGTCGACGACATGTTCGCCACGCAGGACGGACGGTTCCTCGCGGTGTCCCGTCCCAGCTTCGGGGACGTCATCTGGGTCGACCTCGAGAAGGCCCTGACCGACGGCGCCCCAGCCAGCGAGATCATCGTTCGCGAGCAGTCCATGGACGGGTACCGCACCGATCACATGGCGCTCTCCCCAGACGGTCGCCGCCTGCTGGTGTCCGACTCGACCAGCGCAAAGGTCATCGAGTACTCGATGGTCGACGAGACGGTCGACGGAAAGGCCATCAAGCTCGGCGACCGGCTGCGCACGTTCCCGACCGGCGAGACTCCGCACGAGAGCAACTACCTGGACGACGACACGATCGTGCACGCGTCCATCGGGAAGGTCTACACGCCCGGGGACGATCCGCTGCTGGACGCACTCAAGGGCGACCGCTGGTTCCAGACCGTTCGCAACTCCGACTTCTCGGTCCAGCGCCGCTGGAACATGGGCAAGGAGCTGGCCGAGTCCGGCTTTCCCCAGATGAGCGCGGCCGTGCGCCCGATGGCGATCGGGCCGGACAACTTGATCTACTACCAGATCTCATTCCTGCACGGACTGGTCGAGTTCGACACCGAGGCACCCGACGCGAAGCCGGCTTCGACCTACAAGTCCGGCGGTATCGCCGAGCCCACCAAGGGCCGCGTGACGCGCATTCTCAACCTGCCGAACCGGGTGCCGAACCTGCTGCGGGAGCAGTACGTCAACGACTCCGCCCACCACGGGTTGGCCATCAGCGAGGACAACGAGACGCTCTGCGTGGCCGGAACCATGGACGACTACGTCGCGTTCGTCGACCGGGAATCGTTCAAGTTCAAGGTCCTCGACACCTCTCCGCGCACACCGCCGGAGGGCACCGACGGCAAGTACACCAAGCCGTACTGGTCCACGGAGGCCCCGAACAACCGGTGCTGGGTCTCCCTCAGCGGGTCGGACGCGGTCGCGGTCTTCGACTTCGACACCCAGGAGGAGGTCGCCTACCTCGCAGTCGGCGACCATCCGCAGCGGGTCCGGTACGGCGCGATCCTGGCCAGCCTGGTCGACTGAAGCACCGGGGCCGGGTGAATGATTGGCGCATGCACGTCACCCGGTTCGGACATTCCGCCGTGCTCGTCGAAGCGGCCGGGCAGCGCGTACTGATCGACCCGGGGGCCTTCAGCAGCCCGGACGTCTTCGAGGTGGAGGGCCTCGACGCCATCGTGGTCACCCATCAGCACGTCGATCACCTCGACCGAGATCGCATCGCCGGCCTCATCGAGCGCAATCCGGGCGCCGTCCGGTTGTCCGATCCGGAGACCGCAGCGTTGGTTGACGGCTTCACCGCCCATTCCGACACCGATGTCACCGAGCTCGGCGCCATCACGATCACCGGGGTCGGAACGACGCACGCCGAGATACTCCCGGTGATTCCGCGCGTGACCAACACCGGCGTCCTGATCACCTCCGACGGCGAGCCCACGCTGTTCCACCCCGGCGACGCCTATGCCTACGCGCCCGAGGGCGTCGACATCCTCGCCGCTCCCCTGTCGGCGCCGTGGACGAAGGTCTCCGAGACCGTGGACTTCGTGCGTCGGGTCGACCCGCACGTCGTCTTCCCCATCCACGACGCCGGCGTCACGCCCCTCATGCACGGGATCTACTGGGGGCACCTGAGTACGCATGCCGGCGTGAGTGAGCCGCGCAACCTCGGCCCGGCTGACACTGCGACGCTGCAATGACCACCGCTCCCCGATGGCTGCGCATCGCAGCCGTCCCGCTCATGCTCCTGGCCGGTGCGATGGTCTCGCTCCAATCGCACCTCAACGGCCAACTCGCGGTCGAGCTCGGCACCGGCCCACGGGCTGGTTTCGGGGCCGCCGTGATCAGCTTCGGGTCGGGACTCGTTCTGGTCGGCATCATCACGGCGGCACTGCCGAGCGCGCGCCGTGGCGTCCGTGCGCTGCAGACGGCGCTGCTCAACCGACGACTGCATCCGGCTGAAATGGTGGGCGGGGCCTTCGGCGCGTTCCTGGTCGCCACCCAGGGGCTGACGGTCGGCACCATCGGCGTGGCCCTGTTCAGCATCGCCGTGACGGCTGGTCAGTCCTCCAGTGCGCTGCTCGTCGACCATTTCGGGCTCGGACCGTCCGGCCACCAGCCACTCAGCATCCCGCGCGTCATCGCCGCCGCGTTCGCCATCGTCGCCGTCATCCTGGCCGCCGGCGAGCGACTGGCGGCGGCGTTCGGCTGGCAGACGGCCCTGTTCGCCCTCCTCGCTCTGGTGGCCGGCGCCGGCACCGCCGTCCAGCAGGCGATCAATGGCCGGTTGTCGGCAGTCGGCGGCCCGTGGGCGACGACGCTGAACAACTTCGTCGTCGGCACGACGGTCCTGGTGGTCTGCTTCGT
>DATEDT010000063.1:0-4036 GCA_035281505.1 Aeromicrobium sp.
GGAACGGAAGAACTCGTCGAAGAGTCGAGCCTTGTCCTCCGGGCCGATGCCGATGCCCTCGTCTCGGCAGACAAAGACTGCCTCGTCTCCCTCGACGGAGCACGTGATCGTGACGGTGCCGCCGGCCGGCGTGTACTTGACCGCGTTGGAGATCAGGTTGTGGACCATCCTGTCCAGCTCGTCCCGCTCGCCGGTGACCAGCGTCGGGCGGTCGCCGAGCACAGCAATCAGGTGAACTTGGGCCTGCTCGGCCGCAGCCCGGTTCAGCTCGATCGCGTCCGACACGAGCTCACCGAGATCGACTTCGGCCGGCGCGCGCGGCGTGTTCGGATTGTCGATCTGCGCGAGCGCCAACATGTCGTCGACGGTGTTGGCGATCCGTCGAGCCCCACGTTCGATCGCTGTGCGAGCGGCGTTGGTGCGGTCGGCCGGAAGATCGGGCTCGATTAGCTCGGCGTTGCCGATGATCGCGGTCAGCGGGCTCTTGAGCTCGTGCGCCAGGATGTTGGCAATGGCCGTGCGATGCTCGCCGAGCTCGCGCAGGCTGACGAGGTCGTGGCCGAGCGCCATCACGGTGAGTTGGGCGAAGGCCGCAGCTGCGAGGCACACCTGCGCCACGACCAGTCCGCCGTGGGTGCCGTACTCGGCGAACGGGCCGATCCCGGCTGCGGTGACGGCATTCACGATCAGTCCGGTGACGGCGAGCCCGACGGCCGCCGCCTTGGGGCCGATGCGCATCGCGACCACCACGAGGACGGGCGCGATCAAGAAGGGCAAGCCCTGCTGCCAGTGATCACCCGGCCAAGGGATGAGCGACACCGCGGTGACTGCGAGGAGGCCGGCGATGATCCAGTTGCGCTCCGCAGGACCGGCGTGGTCCCGGTTCGTGGCGCCGCGCCGCACGATGATCGCGGGCGCGATCACCAGGACCCCGACGGCATCGCCGACCCACCAGCGCGGCCAGGTTGGCCAGAAGGTGTCGGTGCCCGTGGCCCATGCACCTGTCGCGCCGACGGTCGCGCCGACCATCGGGCCGAGCGTGACGCCGAGGGCCAGGAAGCGAATCAGACTCGGCACGTTGGTGAGGCCTGCCTGCGGGTTCCGGCGGGTCAGCAGGAATGCGCCCACGGCTGGTTCCACCGTGTTGGCGACTGCCCAGATCAGCGCCACGCTCAGACTCACCGGGATGGTCAGGTCCACCGCGACCTCAGCGACGAAGACGCCGGCCAGCAGAGCGGGCCAAATTTGCCTGGGGCGACGCAGGAGTACGCCCAGCGTCAGTCCGGCCCCGGGCCAGAAGACCGAACCTGTCGGATAGCCGAATGCGACCGCTTCAACCACCAGGAAGGAGACAGTGCCGTAGGCCAAGCCCATCAGGAGCGCGTCACGCAGCAACAATCCTGGGCTTACACGGCTCGCCACGGCTTCAGCGTAGGTTCATGGCCTGGCCGCCCCTAGGGTCCAACGTCCTGCCGAGCGGGGCGTTTTCACGGCCGGTGTGAGCGAGAAGCGCTCGGGGAGGCGACCTTCGCTGTGGCAGGCTCGCGGCATGCGCGAGGTCCAGGTGGAAGCCATCCCGCTCGACCGCCTGGTGACCCTGCTGGAGCCCGAGCGGGCCGAGCGGTTGGGAACGTATGCCGCGCGCGCTCGGGAGCTGCTCGACGGCCGGATCGTCTGGAACATCAACGCCACCGCGACCGGAGGGGGCGTCGCCGAAATGCTGCAGGCGTTGCTCGCCTACGCCCGCGGAACTGGGGTGGACACTCGTTGGCTCGCGCTCGACGGAACACCGGAGTTCTTCCGGATCACGAAGCGGATCCACAATCTGCTGCACGGTTCGCCGGGCGACGGCGGACCCCTGGGTGCGGCCGAGCGAGCTGTGTACGAATCGGTGCTCGCCGACAACCTTGCGGGTCTGAGGGACCGGGTACGCGCCGGTGACGTGGTCGTCGTCCACGACCCGCAGACAGCCGGGCTCATCCCGGGACTCGTGTCGCTCGGCGCCCGTGTTGTGTGGCGCTGCCACGTCGGCAAGGACATACCCAACGCTCAGACCGAGATGGCGTGGGCGTTCCTGCGCGGCCACTTGGACCATGCTGCGGCGCTGATCTTCTCGCGATCGGCGTACGTGCCCGGCTGGGTCGACGACAACCTGGTCTGGATCATCCCTCCGTCGCTCGACCCGTTCACCGCCAAGAACGCCGAGATCCCACCGGGTGAGGTCGAAGCGGTGCTGCAACATGCGGGCCTCATGGCCCCCGGCGAGCGCAGCGGGCCCTTCCGGTTCCGCCGGCGCGACGGTTCGGACGGGCAGATCCGTTCGCACGCGGGCCTGATCGACGGCAATCAAGTGGTGCCGGCGGGCGCCCGTCTGGTGCTTCAGGTCAGCCGCTGGGACCGGCTCAAGGACATGGCGGGCGTCCTCACCGGCTTCGCCGATCATGTGGCCGACCTGCCCGACGACGTTCACCTCATGCTCGCCGGCCCGGACGCTGCGGGCGTCACCGACGACCCAGAGGGCGCGGAAGTGCTCGCGGAGTGTCGCGCCATCAGGCTCGAACGTTCGCCGGCAGTGCAGGCGCGGATCCACCTGTGCAGCCTCCCGATGGACGACATCGACGAGAACGCCTACCTGGTCAATGCGCTTCAGCGGCACGCCGCAGTCGTCGTGCAGAAGAGCCTGATCGAGGGCTTCGGCCTGACCGTGACGGAGCCGATGTGGAAGGGCAAACCGGTGGTTGCCTCCTGCGTCGGTGGCATTCAGGACCAGATCGTCGACGGCGAGAGCGGGCTGCTGCTGGACGACCCCACGGACCTGGATGCGTACGCCGCCGCGCTCGGGCGCGTTCTCGGCGACAACGAACTGGCCGCGCGGCTGGGTCACGCCGCCCATGAACGGGTCCGCGACCGTTACCTCGGTGATCGGCACCTGATGCAGTACGTCGATCTCTTCGAGCAGCTGTACCGCTGACTCGGGTCCGGTGACGTACGGACTGCTCCTTGGCGTCAGCGACCGAGCGTCTGCACGTAGCGCGTCGTGTCTCGGAACAGGCTGTTGAAGATCGCCGAGGTGATCAGGCCACCGGTCTTGCCGATGAGCGTCGGCTCTCCGGCGAGCTTCCAGGTGAAGCGGCAGGAGTCGGGTCCGGTCGGCTCGATTTCGTAGTACTCACCGAACCGTCGGAACAACGGGAGGTTGGCGCGGGTGAAGTGGAAGGCGAACCGCACGCCCTCCTCCCACAGGAAGAAGTGCTCGTCGGCCTGGATGGCCCCGAGCACGCTGACGTGACGCGTCGTCCCCACGCCGAACGGCCGCGCCGACGTCCACCGGATCTTCAGGCCGCGGCACCAGTGCAGTGGGTTGTCGACCAGGTCGGGCCAGAACTGTGCGGCCGGCACGTTGATGTCCCATTGGTGCTCGTAGACCTGCGGCGCCGAGTCGAAGAACGAAACGTCGATGGGTTCGGTGCGTGGCATGGAGCGGGCCTCATTCGGGGTCAGGCGGGGTCGTGAAATTCCCGCATGCCCGAATGTCTACCGTAGGTTCGCGCTCGTCAATGCGAACACTGCACAAGATCGAGCCCAAGATTCAGCCCCAAGAACCAGTCCCAAGATCCAGCTCGAGGAGCCCCGCGTGGACCGCACCCTGTTTGAGCCCGAGCACGACGCCTACCGCGCGAGCGTGCGAACCTTCATCGACCGGGAGGTTGTCCCGCACTACGACCAGTGGGAGAAGGACGGCATCGTGCCGCGGTCGTTCTTCACCGGCCTCGGTGACCTCGGCATTTTCGCCTCGGTCCCGGAGGAGTACGGGGGAGCCGGCGTCAACGACTTCCGGTACAACTCCGTCGTGCTCGAGGAGTCGGCCTACGCCGGCGTGGGGCCGGCGTTCGTCGGGCCGACGCTGCAGTCCGACATCTGCATGCCGTACCTGCTCGAACTGACGACCGACGAGCAGAAGGCCCGCTGGTTGCCCAAGGTCGCGACCGGTGAGTTCATCGTCGCCATTGCCATGACCGAGCCGGGTGCCGGCTCG
>DATEDT010000064.1:0-3810 GCA_035281505.1 Aeromicrobium sp.
GGTCTCGACGGGTGTCGCGCTCGCCACCGCCTCCTACCCGACTGGCATGGAGCCGTTGGCGTGGACGAAGGGCCTGGTGACGATCGGCGGCAGCAACTATGACGTGACCGAGTTCTCCGTGACGTGCAACAACAACCTGGACGTCGACCGGCGGTTCATCCGGAACAACACGGACAAGAAGGAACCGACGGGCGGGAAGCGTGAGGTGGAGTTCTCCTTGTCGGCGGACTTCGACAGCTTGACGCAGCGGAACCGTGCGCACGCGTCCACTCGGGCGGCCGCACTGGCGGCCATCACGGCGACCTGGGAGGGCCCGACGCTCCTGGGTTCGACGCTGTACCCGTCGCTCCAGGTGTCCATCCCGGCGTCGCGGTTCGACTCGTGGGCTGGGGCCATGGCCGACGATGCTGGGATCAAGCAGGAACTGTCGGGCGTCGGCACCTACGACGGCACGAACAGCCCCGTGACCATCACCTACAAGTCTGCCGACTCGACCGCCTGAGATGGCCCGCGCCCAGCGCATCAAGACCGGCACCATCGAGGTCCACGGTCTGCGCGAACTGAACCGGGCGCTCAAGAAGGTCGAGGGCGGCACCCCGAACGCGCTGCGGGACACCAACAAGAAGGTGGCCGAGTCGGTCACCAGCAAGGCCCGCAGCCGCGCGACCGGTCTCGGCGGCGTCGCTGCCCACGTCGCCCCGTCGCTTCGTGCGAACGCGGGCGCCACGTCGGCCGCAGTGGCTGGCGGCGGTGCCGCGTACCCGATGTTCGGCGGCGCCGAGTTCGGGGCGATCCGGTTCAAGCAGTTCCAGCCGTGGCGCGGCAACGGTTCCGACGCCGGCTACTTCCTCTACCCGGCGATCCGGGATGAGGCGCCCAACATCGAGAGCGAGTACCGCGAGGCGCTCGACGACCTGATCCGAAAGGCTGGCCTTGGATGAGCAACACCCGTAAGCCCGCGACCCGTCCGTCCACCGCGCGCAAGGTGACGCCCCGCACGGAGGCGAAGCGCGAGGCGGCTTTGGACTCGGGGCTGCGGATCACGATCGACGGCGAGCACTACGACGTGCGGCTGGGTGACATCACGCCCGCGCTGGCACGCGAGTTGCGCAGTCACGTCGGGCTCGGTCCGCTGCAACTCATCAACCAGACCGGCATCGACCCTGACATCGACCGGCTGTCCGCGTTCGTGTGGCTGGCTCGTCGTCTGCGCGGCGAGCGGGTCGAGTTCGATGACGTGTCGGTCACCTACGCGCAGATGCTGTCCGACGGGTTCGACGTCGGGTTCCCGGAGGCTGAGGACGACCCGGAAGCCTGAGGCGGGCGCTCCTGAAGGAGTTGCCCGCCCTCACGAAGTTCTACGGCATCCGTCCCGCGGACATCGACGAGATGACGTTCCGGGAGGTCTCCGAGTACCGCATGTGGATGCAGCGGTCGCTATCCGAGGGGTGACGCTGTGGCCGGGTCTGCACGCCGCATCGTCGTCGAGTTCATCGGAGATGGGTCGAACCTCAACCGCGAGTTGAACACCCTTGAGGGGAAGACCAGCCGCTTCGGCGGCGTGATGGGCAAGACCGGCAAGGCGCTCGGGTTTGGCCTAGGCATTGCGGCCGGCGCAGCGGTGAAGTTCGGAGCCGATTCGGTCGCGTCGGCTTCGCTGGCTCAGCAGTCGATCGGTGCCACCGAGACAGTGTTCGGGAAGTTCGCCGACCGGGTCATCAAGGACTCCGACAAGGCGTCGACCCAGTTTGGACTGTCGGCCAACGAGTACCGCGAGAATGCGAACCTGATCGGCGCGCTGTTCAAGAACCAGGGCGTTGCGTCGGACGAGCTCGCGGGCAAGACCCGGAACATGATCGGCACCGCCTCCGACCTGGCGGCCACGTTCGGCGGCACCACCAAGGAAGCCGTCGAGTCGCTGGGGTCGGCGTTCAAGGGCGAGTTCGACCCGCTCGAGAAGTACGGCATCAGCCTGAAGGCGTCCACGGTCACCGCTGAGGCGTCGGCGCTTGCCCAGCAGCAGTACGGCAAGAGCCTGGAAGACCTGAGCGTCAAGCAGCAGACCGCCATGAAGCAGCAGGCGACTGCGAACCTGATCCAGAAGCAGTCCGCCGATAGTGCGGGTGCGTTCGCTCGCGAGTCGGACACGCTCGCTCACAAGCAGCAGGTTCTGGCGGCGCAGTTCGAGAACGTGAAGGTGAAGGTCGGCAACGTCCTGCTGCCGCTGATGACGAAGTTCGTCGGCTACCTGATCAGTGACGGGATCCCGGCTGCTCAGCGGGCGGCGGACAAGTTCCGCGAGTGGTGGCCGACGATTGAGAAGGTTGGCCGGGTGACTGGCGACGTGATCGTGATGATTGCGAAGTTCGTCGGGTTCGTCTCGAAGGAACTGTGGCCGATCATCAAGCAGACGGTCGAGAACACGGCGATCGGTGCGAAGGCGGTCTACGACCTGGGGAAGGCGTTCGTGGACATCATCGCGGACGTCGTGAAGTTCGTGAGGTCGATAGACGAGAAGATCGCGGCAGCGAAGGCGGTCATCAAGGGGTTCCCGGACGCCGCGAAGGCCGCGCTGGGGAACCTGGGCTCGCTGCTGTGGTCGGCCGGCTCGGACCTGATCCAGGGTCTGATCGACGGCATCACCGCCAAGGTCGGGGCGCTGAAGGACAAGCTGACCTCGGTCACGAACTTGATCCCGGACTGGAAGGGTCCGCGCGAGAAGGACAAGATCCTCCTGAAGCCCGCGGGTGTCGCGATCATGCAGGGCCTGATCGACGGCATCGACAAGGGCAAGGTCAAGCTCAAGACGGTCTTGCAGAAACTGACCGACTACATCAGCAAGCACCAGGACAAGCTGGCTGACCTGCTGTCGAAGAAGTCTGCGGTGGTCGAGGCGTTCCGCGGGTTCACGTCCTCCATCTTCGGCACCGACCTGTCGACCGGTGAGGGTGAGGGGCCGGCGACGATCCAGAAGCTGCTGGACGCCGGCCGGAACCGTCGGGCGCGGGCTGAGCAGTTGAACGCCGACGTTCAGACGCTGCTGTCCAAGGGGCTGTCGCGGGATCTGATCCAGCAGATGCTGGACGCGGGTGAGTCGGGCGCTGAGCAGATCCGCCTGCTGGCGACTGGTTCCGCGGAGCAGATCGCGCTTGCGAACGCGGACAACGACGCGACCCGGCAGGCGTTGGAGGCGGCTGGGCTGGCGGTGGGTGATGCACTGTTCGGCAACGCCATCCGCCAGGAGGAGCAGTACATCAAGCAGGCCGACATCATCCGCGACAAGTTGAAGGAACTGCTCGACTTGCAGGACAAGAACACGATCGTCGAGCTGCATCTTGACGGCCACAAGATCTGGGTGTCGCTGAAGAAGTTGAAGCGGCAGATGAACCGGCCTCTGGAGTTGGCCTGATGCCTACCAGCACATTCATGCCGGATGTGACGGTCGAGATCGCGTTCGACAGTGGCTACACGACTGCCGCAGCCTCGCGCACGTGGACGGACGTCTCCGCCTACGTCGAGGCAGACGACATCCTCAGCATCGCCCGTGGCCGCGGGGACGAGTTCTCCACCCCGCAGCCGTCGCGACTCTCCCTGACGCTGGACAACCGTGACGGCCGGTTCACCCCCGAATACGCGTCGGGTGCCTACTACCCGAATGTGAAGAAGGGTCGTCCGATCCGGGTGCGGGCGACGTGGCCGCTGGGTGGTGGCGGGACGACGCACTACCGGTTCTTGGGCTACATCGATGAGTGGCCGGTGCAGTGGCCTGGTGGTGGCGCGGAGATGTCGACGGTGACGATCTCGGCGACG
>DATEDT010000065.1:0-20793 GCA_035281505.1 Aeromicrobium sp.
CTTTGTGATCCAGGAGCATCACGCGCGACGGTTGCACTGGGACTTCCGGCTGGAGCGCGACGGCGTGCTGGTCTCGTGGGCTCTGCCGAACGGGGTCCCGACCGACCCGAAGAAGAACCACCTCGCGGTCCAGACCGAGGATCACCCGCTGGAGTACGGGTCGTTCGAGGGCACCATCCCCAAAGGCGAGTACGGCGCCGGCGAGGTCACAATCTGGGACTGGGGAACCTACGAGACCGAGAAGTGGCGCGGCGTCGGCGACGCGGCCGGGGCGGAGAAACGCGAGGTCATCGCCGTCCTGCACGGCCAGCCCGACGGAGGACTGGGCGGGGGGCCAGTCAAGATCGCACTGATCAAGACCAGCGAGAACTGGCTGGCCCACCGGATGGAACTCAAGCCAGCCGCATCATCCACGTCCAGATCTGGAGGGTTGGAGGTCACCCGAACCAGGTCGAACGACTCCAAACCATCCAAATCTGGCCGGAAGGTCCCCGCGGCTCCCAAGCCGATGCTCGCGTCGACGGGCACGGTCGAGGAGGACTACGACTGGGCGTACGAGATGAAATGGGACGGCTACCGCGGCATTGCCGTCTGCGACGGAGATGACGTGCGGCTGGTCAGCCGCAACGGTCAGGACCTGACGGCCACCTATCCGGCCGTCACCGAGGCCTTGGCCGAGCTCAATCTCTCCGACACGATTCTCGACGGCGAACTCGTCGCGGTCGGCCCGAACGGCGCCCCGTCCTTCCATGCGCTGCAGAACAACAAAGGTCCGGCGTCCTACCTCGTCTTCGACGTCCTGCGGCTCGACGGAACCGACGTGACCCGCGCGCCGTACTCGGCGCGGCGCCACGCCGTCGAGGAGCTGCGCCTCGATCACGGTGCCGTGCGGGTGCCGCCGGTGTTCGAGGGTGCGCTGACCGAGGCGATCGAGGCCAGCCGCGAGCTCGGCCTCGAAGGGGTCGTCGCCAAGCGGATCGACAGTCCCTACCGCACCGGCAAGCGGTCGGCGGCGTGGGTGAAGCTCAAGCACATCAATGCGGAGGAAGTCGTCGTCGTCGGCTGGCGTCCGGGCAGTGGCAACCGCGCGAAGACCATCGGCTCCTTGCTGCTGGCCGTCCCGGACGGGGACGGCTGGCGCTACGTCGGCCGCGTTGGCTCCGGGTTCAGCGACCGGGCGCTGCAGGAGCTCCACCGCCGGCTCGCGCCGCTCGCCCGCAAGACGCCACCGCTCGACGTTGCAGGCGTCGACACGAAAGACGCGCATTGGGTGCGACCGACGCTGGTCGGCGAGGTCACCTTCTCCGAGGAGACGCCTGACGGCCGGCTCCGCCATCCGGTGTGGAAGGGCCTGCGCCCGGACAAGTCGGTCGACGACTTGATCGACGGGTGAGGTGCCGGCTTCGCCGGCCTCGACACCACGGCAGAATCTGCGCATGGTCTCCCTCGGCACCCCGCTTTCGCCCCACGCCACCACAGTCCTGCTGCTGGGAAGCGGCGAGCTCGGCAAGGAGGTCGTGATCGAGCTCCAGCGGCTCGGCGTCGAGACCGTGGCCGTTGACCGCTACGCCGACGCCCCGGCGATGCAGGTCGCCCATCGCTCCCACGTCGTCGACATGCAGGACGCCGACGCCCTGCGCGCGATCCTGCTGCAGGAGCGACCCGACCTCGTCGTGCCGGAACTCGAGGCCATCGCGACGTCCGTCCTGGCCGAGTTGGAGCAGGAGGGTTTTCGGATCGTCCCGACCGCACGGGCGGTCGTACTCACCATGAACCGCGAAGGCATCCGGCGGCTGGCGGCCGAGGAGCTCGGCCTTCCCACCTCGCCCTACGCCTTCGTTGACTCGGTTGACGAGTTCGCCCGGGCGGCCGGAGACCTCGGTTGGCCGGTCGTCATCAAGCCGGTGATGTCGTCCAGCGGCCACGGTCAGTCGCTCGTACAGGGGCCGCAGGAGCTTGCGGCAGCGTGGGCGTTCGCCCAATCCAGCGGCCGCGGCACGCAGACATCGCGCTGCATCGTCGAGGGATTCGTCTCCTTCGACACCGAGATCACCATGCTCACCGTCCAGAACCACGACGGCACCCTGTTCTGCGACCCGGTCTTCCACCGGCAGGTCAGCGGCGATTACGCCGAGTCCTGGCAGGAACCGGCCGGCACGACGTTCCCCTGGCTCGACGATGCCCAGCGTGTCGCGGCAACGGTCACCTCCGCGATGGGCGGGTGGGGGGTCTTCGGTGTCGAGTTGTTCATCCGAGGCGACGAGGTGATCTTCTCCGAAGTGTCTCCTCGGCCGCACGACACCGGCCTGGTGACGCTGGTCAGCCAAGATGCCAGCGAGTTCGCGCTCCATGCCCGCGCCGTCCTCGGGCTGCCAGTGGCGGCCACCCGCTGGCCGGGCGCGGCGGCGAGCTGGCCGCTGAAGTTGCATGGTTCCGGAGTACCGGTCTTCGATGACGTGGACGCGGCCTACTGCGTCGACCCGTCGGTCCAGATTCGGCTGTTCGCCAAACCGCGGGTCGACGGCGAGCGGCGGATCGGCGTCACGCTTGCGCGCGGCGCGACCACCGACGAAGCGCGGGCCCGTGCGCGGGAGGCGGCCGGCGCGATGAAGGTCCGTCTGGAGGAATGACTTTCGTCCCTATTGGACGGACCGGGGCCGAGCGTACCTTCGAAGCGGAGGTACTCACGATGAACAAGACCACAAAGCTCCGCCTCGAATGGGGCTCCGCGATCGCGCTCGACGCGGCCCTTCTGATCACCGGCATCGGGATGATCATCATCGCCAAGACGACCGCCATCCCGGACACGCCGTGGGCGTATGTCGGCTTCTTCATTGCCGCCGTCGGCTTGGTCGGTGAGCTCATCCTGGGTGTGGCGCGCGCCGACCAGATGTCCCACCACCCGACCAACCTGAAGCCACGCCCGTAGCCAACAACTGGTAACTATGGAGCGTGACGTCCCGGCCGCTCCCCCGTGGTCGCCACGTCGTCCTGACGGATCACGTTCGGCTGGTTCACTCCGGCATCGGTCGAGCACTGCTCACCCGCAGTCAGGCGCTGGCCGAGCAGTTCGACATCGACGTCGAGATCCTCACCGTCGATCGCGTGCAGCCGCCGGTCGACGAGACCACGGCTGCGCTACGTGACCTCGGCCTGATCGGTCCTCGCGTCCGGCTCGTGTCGATGTGGGACGACCTACGCGCGTGGGGGGTCGAGGCCGAGGTATCCGACCCGGTCCTCACGCCGGACGAGACGACGCCCGGCCCGGTCACCGTGAGCGGTCACCGCCGTCGCGCCGGGCCCGAGACGTGGCCCACCGTCTGGAGCCTGTACTCGTACTGGCTGGAGCGTCGCTACGGGCGCGAACGCGTCAACTGCATCGTCGACATCCCCGAACTCGCCGACTTCCTCGCGACGGCGCCGCCACGGCGATGGGCCGTCACCTACGCCAACCACGCCGACCATCGTGGTCGCCGGCGCCGGTGGAAGAGGCTCGCGCCCAAGCGGGGCTACCTGACGCTCCACCTCGACCAGTTCGATGCCGCCGTCTACCCCACTGCGGCCGAGCGGGAGCTCCTCCTGGAGTCGGGTCCCCGCGCCGCGCGGCGCGCCCGCACCTTCGTCGTACCGCTGATCGTCCCGGCGCCACGCGCCGAGCGATCGGCCCGCAATCCGGCCCGCGGCGTCATGTTGGCTCGGGCCGACCGGGGCAAGCGTCTGGAGCACGCCGTCGCGGCCGCACGCCTGCTGCCGGAGGTCCAGCTCGACCTGTATGTGCCGGAATCGGGCTGGACCCGGGACGACCGAGCCCGGCTGATCGAGCTTGCGGCAGATCTGCCACACGTGACGGTGCACCCGGCCACCCAGAATGCCGACCGCATCCTGGAAGCGGCCGGCTTCCTGCTCGTGACGTCCCGGTCGGAGGGGTTCGGCCTGACGATGGTCGAAGCGCAAGCAGCCGGGTGCATCCCGGTCGCGTACAACGTCCGGTACGGGCCCTCCGAGATCATCACGTCCGGCGTCACCGGGTACCTCGTGGATCCACCCGCGGACGACACCGACACGGACCGCGCCATCGCCGACCTGGCGGCCGCGGTTCGTCTCGCCGTCGATGCGCCCGAGGAGATGCGTGACGCATGCCGGCAGGCCTCCCTGCGCTATCGGCCGGAGGTCATTGCACCGCTGTGGGCCGACGTCCTCCATGCGGCCCGGGCCCATGCCGAGCGCAGAAGATTCCGCAGGACCAGCCCCGCCGAGCTCGCCACGGCACACCGCAGCGCGCTCGACTGGCGACACCCGATGGGGAACAAGGGGCCGCGCTACCAGCTCCCGAGTCTCAGGCCGTGACGGCGACGGCCGCGCCCGCAACGAGCAACACGCCACCGATGACGCGCGACGTCGTCGGGCCGCCCGGGAGAACCTTCTCGGCCAAGATGACCGCGGCCACCGCGGCCATCCAGCCGAGGTGCATCACCCCGAGCGCGATGAGTACCGCCATCAGCGCCCAGCAACAGCCGATGCACCAGCCGCCGTGCATCAGGCCCACCTGCAACGGGCCGCGGACGCCCTCGCCGAGGAGCTGGGCGTGCTCCATGATCAGGCTCAACGGCGAACGGCACTGCGTCAGGCACACCGTCTTCAACGGCGTCAGTTGGTAGAGGCCGGCCACAACCAGGACGGCACCGCCGACTCGCACCGCAGTCGATGAGTTCTCGATCTGCAGGTCGAGCGCGACGATCGCGGCGAAGGCGAAGACACCGGCGACGCTCCAGATGATGAGGTAGCCGGCCACGAATGCGATCGTCGTGGCGACGCTGCGCTGACGACCACGCCGCCAGCGGTCGAACAGCAGCACGACCGGCGAGACTGCCGGGAACATCATCGCCACCATCATCACGACCCACATCACCACGAAGAGCGGCAGCGAAGCGGCCCAGCCGCTGACGTCCATCAGGTCCGACGGCATGGACATCGACGGCGAGTCCATCTGCATGCCATCCATCTGCATGCCGTCCATCGACCCGTCACTGCGGGCGAGAATGCCGCGCGCCATCCCGTCGACCGGCATCCACACCAGGTACACCCAGGCCAGCGCCGACAGCACGATCATCGAGCCGATGACGACGCTGGAGTCGCGGCTCAGCCGGAAACGTCGTTGTCCCTGCTGCGGTTCGGCTCCTTGGGTGGAGTCCAGCATCCGGCTCAGCCCACCGGCGCGAGGCGGTTGTCGCTCGACCATTCCACCTCGGAGTAGTAGGCGTTGTTGCCCTTGTGGTCGTAGGTCACCCCGTCGACGTCGACCTCGTTCACCGAGGTCGTGCAGATCTGGCCGTCGGTGAAGATGAAGCCGGTCGGGAGCACCATGCGCGCCTCGTGCGGTTCACCGGTGACCGGATCGGTGAACGTCTCCATCTTGATCTCGAACTTGCCGGGGACGCTCACCCGGGACGCGGTGCCGGCGTCGTCAATGTGGATGGACTCGAAGTACGGACCGTGGATCTGCGAGACCGTCGTCGCCAGGATCTCCCACGGCAGCCCCGGGTCGGCCGCAGTGAGGATCGCCACCATGGACTCGCGTTGCTCCTCCGCCGCATCGATGAAGACGGCCATGTTGCCGTTGCCCTCGTGGATGGCGCCCGGCCACTTCACGGACGCGGCGACCTTGACGCCGCTCAGATCGACGCCGTCGCGCTGACCCTCGACCACCTGGAAGCTGATACTGCCTTCACAGAACCCGTGCGTCGGGAAACCGTCCATGTTGCACGGACATCCCAGCGCGCAGTTGCACGCCTCGTAATACTTCGCCTTGATGCTCCACGGCATGGTGAACCCCTTTCCCAAGCCCCTGATCCATCAGGTCTACTCCGCACAGAGAACCCGGGTCAATGGCCAGACCTTGCGAACCGCTTACGGCTCGCCCGCCGTCACTAGGCCGCGAAGGCGTAGTGACGCAACGGGAAGTGGGTGTTGCGCCAGCGCACCTCGGGCGTGAGGGCTGGCCGAATCGGAACGTCGCCGTGCCGGTCGAAGTAGTAGCTGTTGGCCCCACCACACGAGTCCTGCCAGAACACCTGATGCCGGCGCCGCCTCATGACCCCGGCCATGTACTCCTCGTGCGCCGCCTGGGTGACCTCGACCTCGGCAGCGCCGCGGCGGCGTGCCTCCCGTAGGACCCGGACCATGTGGGCCGAGGTGGCTTCGATCAGCTGAAAGTACGACGAGCCGTTGTAACCGTACGGACCGAAGACGGTGAAGAAGTTCGGGAAGCCCGGCGCCGAGACACCCTGGTACGCCTGCAGGCGTTCAGCGTCCCACCATGCGCCGAGATCGCGGCCGTTGCGCCCGACGAGGCTGTAGGACGGCAGGGCGTCCTTCTCCATGACCTTGAAGCCGGTGGCCAGCAGCACCACGTCGAGCTCGTACTCCGTGCCGTCGGTCGTCACGATGCTCGAGGGCGTGACCTTGGCAATGCCCGTCGTCTCGAGCGTCACGTTGTCCCGGTTGAACGTCGACAGATACGAGTTGTGGAAGCTTGGCCGCTTGCAGCCCAGCCCGTAGTGCGGCGTGAGCTTCTCCTGCAGTTCCGGGTCGTCGACCTGGCTCTTCAGATACTTGATGGCGCGCTGCTCAAGCAACGTGGTGCCGTGCAGCAGTCCGTTGTAGTGCGCGAGCAGCGGGAAGGTCGCCTCGACAAAGAGATTGCTCGCCGCCCGGGCTGCCTGGCGGACACCGGGCACATGTGTGAGACCAGTCCGGAACGCACCGGCGAGCCGGAAGTCCATCTTGGGCAGGCACCAGATCGGGGTGCGCTGGAACACGGACAGGTCGGCGACCTGCGGCGCGATCTCCGGGATGATCTGTACCGCCGAAGCACCGGTCCCGATGATGCCGACGCGCTTGCCGCGCAGGTCGACGTCATGGTCCCAGCGGGCGGTGTGCATGACGATTCCGTCGAAGGAATCGAGCCCGTCGATGTCAGGGAACTTGGGCTGACTGAGCGGGCCGCCGGCGTGGATCAGGTACTTCGCAGTCAGGTCGCCGGTGGACGTGGCGATGTCCCACCGGCGTGCCGATTCGTCGAAGGTCGCCGACGCGACCCGCGTACTGAACCGGAACCTGCCATCCAGGCCGAAGCGGTCGACGAGGTGTTCGGCGTAGCCCTTGAGCTCAGCGCCCTTGGCATAGCTGCGGGTCCAGTCGGTGCGTTGCGCGAATGAGAACTGGTAGCTGAACGACGGGATGTCGACGGCCACCCCCGGATAGGTGTTCCAGTGCCAGACACCGCCGACGGCATCGGCCTCGTCGACAATCAAGACGTCGTCGAAACCGGCGCGCTTGAGGGCGATGGCCACCCCCAAGCCGGAGAAGCCGGCGCCGACGATGACGAACTCGTGGGATTCGGTGGGCATGTTGGTGAGCGTAGCCCGAGGCGGTTGCCCGGCCATCGGTTTCTACGGTCGACGACTGGCGATGTACTCCGGCGGCACCCCGGGACCCGGCTCGATGTGGATCTGGTCGTCGGTGAGCTCGCCGTGGGTGTCGCATTTCGCGACCAACGAGACCGGCTGCCCGCAGTCGGTGTGCCGGTAGATGCCGGGGGGACCGTCCGGCGCGCGCCATTTGTCGCCCCATTCTCCGAAGGCCATGAGTACGTGCAGGAAGTCCTGGCCGGGCTCCAGCAACCGGTAGCTGCCAGCGGCGTCACGCTCCATCAGGCCCGCCTCGACCAGCCATTCCAGCCGCGAGGCCAGCACGTTCGTGGCGATGCCCAGGTTGTGCTGAAAGTCGCTGAAGCGCGACGTTCCCGACAGCAGGGCCTCGCGCAGGATCAACAGCGTCCAGCGCTCGCCGATCACCTCCAGGGAGCGTGCCACCGAGCAGTACTGGCCGTCGTACATCTTTCCGAGCACATCCGAAGTGTAGCGCAGGGCTTGCATGATGAAAGTTCCTCGCGGTACGGTCACTTGCATCACACAAGTGCCTATCAAGGAGCAGCCATGTCCGATCTGACCGCCCACTTCACCGTCGACGCCGCACCGCTCGAGGTGTACGAAGCCATCAACGACGTCCGCTCCTGGTGGTCGGGCAACATCGTCGGCGACACCGGCAGCGTCGGCTCGGAGTGGTACTACCTCGTGCCCGACCTCCACTTCTCCCGGCAGGTCGTGCGGGAACTGGTCCCCGGCGAGCGCGTCGTCTGGGACTTCACCGACGGCCACCTGAGCTTCATCGCCGACAAGAAGGAGTGGGTCGGGACGTCCGCACGGTTCGACATCAGCGAGCAGGCGGGCCAAACCCGGGTGACCTTCACCCATGAAGGCCTGGCCAGTGGCGACGAGTGCTACGGCGTCTGCTTCGACGCCTGGACGCACTACATCACGACGAGTCTGCGCGAACGGATCGAGACCGGCGTCGGGCGGATCCGCTCACGCGCCGAAGATCTTCAGGCCGTCGCCGACGCCTGAGCGCGCGACAAAGGAGTCAGCAGGTGGCGCCGTTGGGCGCCTCGACGAAGGTCGGGGCGCTGCCGGCCGTCTCGGCCGACGACGGCTGAACCTCGACACCGCGCCAGAAAGCGACCCGGTCCTTGATCTCGCGCGCTGCCGCCGACGGCGTCGGGTAGTACCAGACCGCGTCCTTGGCGACCGCGCCGTCGACGTTGACGTCGTAGTACGACGCCACGCCCTTCCACCCGCACGTGGTGTGGGTCGTGCTGGGCTCCAGGAACTCGGTGCGCAGCGACTCCAACGGGAAGTAGTGGTTGCCTTCGACGACGACGATGTCGTCGCTCTCGGCGATGACGGTTCCCTTGTACACGGCCTGCATGGTCATTTCTCGACCCTACGTGGGTGCATCAAGCTCCCGCGTTCGTCGGGTTCGGCCGCTCCACAATCCACCGAATTGACCCGGGATTGCAGGGTCCTGTTCTACGGTGCCTCCATGTGGGAGCCGCTGCCGTGGGGCTGATCGACCGCTTCGTCGAGTTCCGGAACTGGCCGACGAGCCGCAAGACAACACTGCTGATGGCGATCGCCGTCGTGTTGCACGTTCCGTTGACCGCAATCGCCTTGGCGGCTTTTCGAAACACTGAGGTCTACGAGCCGGGTTCCGCTGATCGTGCGCTCTATCTCGGCACAGCGATATGTGCTTCGCTCACTTTGGTCGGCTGGCTCGTTGATCGGAGTGGTCGGGAGGGGCGCTGGACGGCCTATGCGGTGGCCGTCCTCTATGGGGGCTTCCTGGTCTGGGTCTTCTGGATCTTCGGTGTTTGGACAACCCCGCTGATCGCTTGGGCGCCGTCGGTGATCATCTTGGTCACGCTCTGGTACGACCACAGGGTCGGCCTCTTTGCGGCCGCTGCCTTGGTGATTGTGCTGCCCATCCTGATGGTGCTCCTCCTGGCGGGCAACGGTCCGTTCGCACCCGCCCTTGCCGTGCGTGATGTCGATGCGCAGCGCTCAGCACCTTGGGCGATCGCAATGGTGGTGCCGTTTCTCGGCTTCTTCATCTATTCGTTTGTCCTGACGCTGCTGACGGTCGTCGCGCGTAATCGTCAGGAACGACGCTTGGCGTTGGCCCACCACATGATCCGCCGCTATGCACCTGCGCAGGTGGCAGATCGGATCCTCACCGGTGATCACGTTGACGGCGCTCCTGCCGAACGGCGCAAGCTGACCATCTTCTTCTCCGACATCGTTGGCTTCACCACAACCTCGGACCGGCTCGATCCCGAAGACCTTTCTGCGCTGCTCGACGACTACCTGGACGAGATGGCCCGCGTCGCCGAACGCCACGACACCTCGATCAACCAGTTCCTCGGCGACGGGATCCTGATCTTCTTCGGAGCACCACACGAACTGCCCGTCGAGGAAGGCGCGCTCAAGGCAGTGCAGATGGCCTTGGAGATGCAGGAGCGCATCAACGAGATGGGCGACCGGTGGCGTCGCCGCGGCGTACCCGAGCCGCTGTCAGTGCGAATCGGAATCCACACCGGATACGCCAGCGTCGGCGACTTTGG
Source organism: Aeromicrobium sp. (assembly GCA_035281505.1). GTDB lineage: Bacteria > Actinomycetota > Actinomycetes > Propionibacteriales > Nocardioidaceae > Aeromicrobium. Next base: position 10,019 of record DATEDT010000065.1, read on the forward strand.
CTCCCACGGCCGCAAGGTCTACACCGCCATCGGTATGCAAGCCAACGTCGCCGCCCGAATCCAAGCCCAGTGCGAACCCGGAAAGATCCTGCTCAGCGACACCACGCACGCGCTCGTCGCTGACAAAGTCCACACGGTCGACCGGGGAACCCTCAGCGTCAAGGGCGTCCATTACCCCGTACCGGTCCACGAGGTGGTCGCGCTCCTCGATTAGAGGATCGCGCCCGAAGGGATTCTCCTTGCGCGCCCGAAGGGATTCGAACCCCTAACCTTCTGATCCGTAGTCAGATGCTCTATCCGTTGAGCTACGGGCGCACGGCCACGAGGGCCGACGGAGAGTCTAACGGGTTCACGCCGACTCGGGCTCGGCCGGTCCCGGACGCCGGGCGGCCAGCGTGGCCAGCAGGCCGGCCAGCAGGAACAGCACCGTGCAGCCGAGCAGCACGAACTTCACCGATGCGTATCCGCTGGCCAGGGCCGGCCAGGGCTGGCCGGTGTTGCCCGCCGTGACCAGCAGGAGGCCGATGTTCTCGACCGCATCACACACCGCGGCGACGACGCCCACCCACGCGAACGCCGGAGCAAGCTTCGCGACCCACGCCGTGCCCAGAAGCGCCGCGCGCGCTCCGAGCAGCCGGCAGGCCTTCCACAGAAGGACCCCGTAGATCACGAGGTACCCGAAATCCAGGAACAGCTGTTGCCGCGCCGCCGAGATGCCGTCGGTACCGAGCATGGCCACCTGGCGCATCGCCTCGGTGGACGTGAACATCAACTCGAACTCCAGGATGTCGATGTCGTGCATCGCCATCCGGCCCAGCGCGGGGAGCTGCAGCGCACCCGCGCCAAGGAAGAGGATGAACCAGCCGAGGAGTTCGCGGCCCGGCCGCGCGCCAGCCTGGGATGCGGTGACCATGACGCCATCAAAGCAGGTGAGAATCCCCGGTACCGTGATCCCATGAAAATCGTCGTTGCCGGTACCGGCTACGTGGGTATGTCGAACGCCGTCCTCCTGGCTCAACACCACGAGGTGGTGGCCCTCGACATCGACCCTGAAAAGGTCGACAAGGTCAACAAGCGGGTGTCCCCAATCGAGGATGCCGAGATCGAGTACTTCTTCGGCACCAAGGACCTCAACCTCACCGCGACCCTCGACCGTGAGTCTGCCTACGCCGGAGCGACCTTCGCCATCGTCGCCACCCCCACCGACTACGACGAGCGCACGAACTATTTCAACACCAGCTCGGTCGAGGCCGTCATCGCCGACGCACTCAAGTTCAACCCCGACATCAACGTCGTCATCCGTTCGACGATCCCGGTCGGATTCACCGAGCGCATCCGGGCGCAATACCCGGGCCGGACGATCATCTTCGCCCCCGAGTTCCTGCGCGAAGGCCAGGCGCTCTATGACAACCTGCACCCGTCCCGGATCGTCGTCGGTGACCTGTCCGATGCCGGCCGCCAGTTCGCCGACCTGCTGGAGGAGGGTGCCCTCGACGACAACGTCCGCGTGGTCATCACCGATCCCACGGAGGCCGAGGCGATCAAGCTGTTCGCCAACACGTACCTCGCCCTGCGGGTGGCGTACTTCAACGAGCTCGACACCTACGCCGCCGTGCACAACCTCAACACCGCACACATCATCGAAGGCGTCAGCCTCGACCCGCGCATCGGCGAGCACTACAACAACCCGTCCTTCGGGTACGGCGGCTACTGCCTGCCGAAGGACACCAAGCAGCTTCACGCCAACTACCAAGACGTGCCGCAGAACCTGATCAGCGCGATCGTCGAAGCCAACACGACACGCAAGGACTTCATCGCCGACGACATCCTGCGCCGCAACCCCAAGACCGTCGGCATCTACCGCCTGACCATGAAGGCCGGCTCGGACAACTTCCGGATGTCGTCGATCCAGGGCGTGATGAAGCGGCTCAAGGCCAAGGGCATCGAGATCGTCATCTACGAGCCCGCGCTCGACCAGGCCGACTGGTTCCACTCCGAGGTCATCGGCGACATCGACGAGTTCAAGAAGCGCTCGGACATCATCATCGCCAACCGGCAGAGCGACAACCTCAAGGACGTGCCGGAGAAGGTCTACACCCGGGACATCTACGGTCGCGACTAGCGCGCGTGGCGCGCTAGTCGCTCCCAACCATGGCTCTGGCGCCGGCGTCCGTCCCAGCAGATCTGGAGAGCCCGACGGCGATCAGCGTCGTGACCGGCACGGCCAGGACCAGCCCGATCGCGCCCACCAGCGTCCGCACCACCTCCTGAGCGATCTGCTCGGACGTGGCGATCTCGGCCCAGCCGCGCTGGTAGGCCGTGATGAGCAGCATGATCGTCATCGCCGACCCGGCGTACGCGAACACGAGGGTGTAGACGCTGGACGCAATGTGGTCGCGGCCGATCCGCATGGCCGACCCGAAGATCTCCCAACCCCGGGCGGCCGGCTTGAGGGCGCGCATCTCCCAGACAGCGCTCGCCTGCGTGACCGTGACGTCGTTCAGGACACCCAAGCCGGCGATGACCATCGAGGCCGCCACCACGCCGGACAGTGACAACGTCGGAGCCGTGGCGACGAGCAGGTGGTCGTTCTCGTCGCCGACGCCGGTGAGGTGCGACCAATCCGTCGCCGCCAGTCCCGCCGCAGCAGTGAAGGCGATGCCGAACAGCGTGCCGAACAGCGCGGACGTCGTCCGGACCGAGACGCCATGGGCCAGGTAGAGAACACACAGCATGATCGCGGTGGAGCCGACGACAGCGACCGGGATGGCCGGTTCGCCGGCCAGCAGCGCGGGCAGCACGAACTTGGCCAGGGCCAACAGCGTCACGCCGATGCCGACCAGCGCGAACACCCCACGCAACCGACCGACGGCGGCAACCACCACGGCGAACACGGCGGCCAGCACGACCAACGGCACGCCGCGCTCGAAGTCGTAGAACTCATAGGTGACCGGCTGGCCGTCCGGCTCGATGCGGATGAGCTTGACCTCGTCGCCTTCCTGCATGCCGCCACCGACGAACCGGGTCGGGTCGAGCGTGAACTCGGCCGAATCGCCGGACGCGAGGCGCGCGGTCACCTTGGCGCAGTCACCTTCGACCATGGGCGTGTTGTCGGGACCGATGCCGGTGCTGCCGCAGTCGAACGCCGCCACCGCCGTGACCGTCCCCTCAACCCGGGAGACGTTCGGACCGGCGTAGGGGTTCGGGCCGTGTGGCACGTCGGCCGGCCAGAGCAGGACCATGCCAAGTGCCGTGGCGACGGCGATGAGCGCGACGACACCGCCGAGGATGGCTACTAGCGTCCGGTCAGCCGGCACAGTTTCGTCGAGGGGGACGTGGGTGTGTGAGTGGGACACGACGCAACGATGACATGGCCGGGAAGTCCGCGGGCAAGCCGACGCCGGCACGATGTCCCACGTTTCCCTGCGGGCCTCCGCCGGATCGCCTTAGAGTCCGAATTGACTCCACGTAGTGCCAAGCAGGACGGCGTAGAAGGGGATCCACATGGCCGGAGCACGACGCACGCTTGCCGCGATCATCGCGGCGGTCAGCCTCACGGCGGCGATGCTCGCCTGGCAGGCGAGCACCAGTGCAGCGACTGCCGCAATCGACCCCGGTTGCGGCACGAGCCCCTCGGCCACCTACACGAAGTGCCTGTTCCACGACGCCTTCTCCGGTGGCTGGAACGGCAAGACGCTGAACGGCGCGAACTGGCTGAAGCCGAACAACTACCGGCTCGGTTCGGGTGGATGCCTCAAGAGTGAGAACGTCACCGTCGGCGGCGGCGTCCTGAACCTCAAGTCCTACGTGCTGGCCACGGCGAAGAACTGCTCCCCGCTCAACCCGGCCACCGCGACACGCTTCGTCGGGGGCGGCGTGACGACCAGCGGGAAGTTCGCCAAGACCTACGGTCGGATCGAGTTCCGAGCCGCACTTCCGTCGGACAACACCCTGAACCACACGGCACTCTGGATGAATCCGGCGAAGCTCAAGTACGGCGCGTGGCCCCAGTCCGGTGAGATCGACGTCATGGAGCGATTCCCGTACTTTCCCCCGATCTTCAACGATCCCCCGACGACGGTGAGGCAGTCGATCCACTACCAAGGTGAAACCGCCAACACCGGAGCCTGCACCGTTGATTCGCCCACGGACTTTCACCTGTACGGAGTCGAGTGGTCCCCGACCCGGCTCAAGTTCTACATCGACAATCAGCTGTGCAACGACTTCGGCTGGACACCCACCAACGTCACGCCGCCGGCCCCCTTCGACCACCCGTTCAACCTGGTCGTGACGCAGATCTCGGGCGGCTTCGAGAGCACGCCCGCGGGCAATGAGCGCATCACCAAGATCGACTGGGTGAAGTACTGGGGCGTTTGAGCCACGGCGCGCAGGGCGCTGCGAGGCAAGCTGCGGAGATGGCGGGATTTGAACCCGCGAGAGGTTTAAACCTCAACCCGCTTAGCAGGCGGGCGCACTAGGCCACTATGCGACATCTCCTCGTCACCGCGACGCACGCGCCGCGGCAACCGGAACAGGATACCGGCGAGCCCTGCGGTCGACTCAGTTGGGGAAAGGCCGGTAGCCGTTGGCGTCGTTGAGCCGCTCGTTGACGGCCTTGAGAACCTGCACGCGCTGACCGCCCACCAATCTCAGCGGAAAGGCGCGCAGCCCGCTGCCTGTCGTCAGGACGAGGAAGCCGCCGTCCACCCCGGCCTCCTCGACGTCACGCCACGCGCCGACGAAGCGGCCCGACTCGAAGCGCACCCGTGAGGCGTAGCCATCCTGATCCAGCTTGAGCACGACCGGCGGGCGCAACGCATACAACCCGGCGATGCCGAGCGCGGCGGCGGCGACCGCGCCGAGGATGACCGATGAGAGCCAGAAGGCTGCCCCCGCACACACCGCCGCAAGGACGACGAAGACACCGGCCGTGGCGAGCGCGGCCGCGCGGTCGAGTCGGAACTTCATCACCGTCAGATTCTCCCCCAGCGCAGAACAGAAGGTCCCCGGGGTTCACCCGGGGACCTTCGCACGGTCTGGCTCACGCGTTGGCGCGGCGCCAGCCCACGTACTGCAGCTCAGCCATGGCCAGCGTGTAGACACCGGTCCCCAGAACCATCGCGACTCCGAGCGTCGTCAGTGGGAAGACTCCCGCCACCACGAGCGCCACCGCGCCGACCGTGAAGAGAACGTTGCCGATGATCAACGCCATGCCTGAGACCTTCACCGACTCCAACGTTGAAAGTGCAAGGACCACTGCGCTGAATGCGATGAAGAACACCGCCGTTGCCCTCTCGAAGCCGACGGTCGTGCCTGACGCCTCCGCCAGCCAGCCGGCCAAAGGCACGCCGATGATGCCGGCGAGCCCGGACAGCACGGCGTCCGCTCGCATCGCGAGTCGAAGCAGCGAGTCGGTCTTGGGTGCGTGATCGATAACAGTCATGGGATCTTCCTTTCTCGGGCCTCCCGGTGCTCGGGAAGCTTGTGCAACCACTTCCGAGACTCGCGAGAATCCACTGCCAGATCGACCCCGTTCACTGCCAGCCGCTGCCAATTACCCGGCATGGGGCGTGGATCAGCTGCGTACGTCGATGCTCTGCCCGCGCAGCTCGACCGCGATCAACCGGGCGGCCGCGTTCTGCCAGTTGTGCAGCGAACGCTGCGGCACGTCGGTCACCAGCCACTTCCATGCCTCGCGGGCGACGGGGTCGAGCCCCGAAGCCGTCGCGTTCTGGGCATAGGCGCGCACGCCCACCACATACGGGAAGTACAGGGAGTTGTAGTAACGCCACGGCTCCGTCGTGCCGAACTCACCCCCATCCCGCGGTTTGAGCCGGTCGATGTGTTCGGCCAGCAGCGCGCGCAGTTCGTTCGCGCGCTCCAGCGGTTGGTCCGGTGCGCCGCGCGCGGCCAGCCGCTCGTCGATCTCCGGCAGTGCCGTGAGCGGGCTCGTGACGAGGCGCGGCAGGTCGTTGTAGTGGCCCAGGGCCCGGCGGGTCAGCCGGACGAAGGCCTCGTCATCCACCTCGTCGAGCGGGCTTGCCGCACGCCGCGGAAGCGCAGCCTCGGTGCGACGCAGGGCCTCGCGATCGGCGCGAAGGTCCGGCGACCTGGCGAAGGCCAACCGGTCGAGCAGTCCCGCCAGCGGGCCGGCCAGCACTTGGACGGCAATGGCGACGGCGATGCTGGTGAACAGCAGCACGGTCAGCGCTGTGGTCGTTCCGATGATGCCGAGGGCGAGCAGCACCTGGCCACCGAACAGGACGGACACGAGCGCCATCGCCACGAACGAGCGTCGCATGTCGGCGCGCAGCGCCTGCCCTTCGTCCAGGGCGTCCGACATCGCGACCGCGATGCCCAGCAGCGCGACATCGACGCCGGTCGAGGCCAGCGCCATCCAACTCGGCAGCAGGCCGAGCGGGATGATCATGATCGCGTTGCCGAGGGCGAAGAACAGGGTCGCGACCGCGACGAATCCGAGCACGCGCCGAGACGATCGAGCCGTGCCGAGCGCGAGGACCAACGCGGCCAGGGACGACAGCGAGATCGCGCCGAGCATCACCCAGTGGCCGGACCGCAGCGGGCCATCGACGTTGCCGGCGCTGGCGGCGCCGACGAGGGCGACCGCAGCGACCAGCGCAACGACGACGATCTCGACCGACCGAGTTCGCTCGATGTCGCTGGGTCGGGCCAACTCGAGCAGGACGGCCAGCCAGGCGATGCCGGGCACGGTGACCAGGAACACCTCGACGCTGCTCAGCACGTGGGACCCGCTGACGACGCGGACGGCGTCCAGTGCAACGACGGCCGCGAAGCTCGTCAAACCGGCCGCGGCGAGAACCAGCACGGGTTTGCGGGGATCGCGCGCCAACAGGTACAGGCCCAACCACCAGCTCAGGGCGAACACGATCGCCGACGCCGCAGCCATGGCCTCAGTCTCCTACATGCGCTGGGACGGCGGGAGGCCGCTCGAGTGGACGCATCTATAGACATACATGCGGTTTGGGTGCGAATGAATCGACGTTTAGACCGCCATAGCCGCCTCAACTACCAATCGTTCCGCCAGGAGCGCACGAATGTCTAAAGATGCGTCCCGCGTCCCGGGGATTCGCTGCACCGGCAGAGGGGGCGGGACTCCGTCGGGGCCCACCGGGCCCCTCCTCCCCGAATCCCACTCCACCGTCTGTCGCAAGCGCATCAAGTCCCCGTTCGGGGATTCGCTGCGCTGGCAGAGGGGGCGGGATTCGAACCCGCGGCTGACATTTCTGCCAGCGACCGCTTTCAAGGCGGTTCCGATCGGCCACTCCGGCACCCCTCCAGGGCGCGCCGTCAGGCTTTACGCACAACGGGCGCGACCGCCGTCGATTCTTCCCTACCTGAGTGCAGCCAGACGCGCCGGCTCGATTCGGCGCTCAGGCTCGACGACGCGGGTCGCCCGGCGCGACTGGTTCGGTACGACGAAGCGCCGGACCAGCAGGCCAATGATCAGGCCGAGCACCACCGAGTACAGCGTCGACAGCAGGATGTAGGTCGGGAACGCGCGCGGCGACACCAGCGAGGTGGTCAGGACGCTCGTGCTGATGACCCCGAAGACCATGATCCACCAGCCCTCCCGGGTGCGCGCCCGCAGCGAAACCCCCACGATCAGGGCCGGGAAGCCGAGGAACACCTCGACCGGCCGCGGCACCCCGGCGATCGTCTGGCGCATCCAGATCACGATCGACGCGATCGCGTCGGTCACCGCCTCCGACCCGTGGCTGCGAACGAAGCTGGCATAGGCGAGCACGAGCACGATGAGCGCGGCGATCGCTGAGAGGACGAGCAGGTGCTCTCGGCCCAGCCCGTGCAAGCCCGCGCCCAAGTTCCAGACCAGCATGATCGACAGGGCCAGCGAGGCTGCGATGACGATGACACTGAACCGCGCGTAGTTGACCGAGGCGTTCCAGGCAGCGACCGCGATGGTGCCACTCAACGCGATGGCGATCGCGACGAAGTACTCACCGATCACCTGCGGGACGGTGAGTGCCGGACGCGTGAACACGATCGCCCACACGGCCGCGAGGACGGCGGACACGCCGGCGGCCGCGGCGAGCAGCATCGGCAAACCGGTCACCGCGGCGCTCAGCCCGAGGATCCCGACGAGACCGGCCCAGATGCGCATGTGGCCGCCGACCCGGTGCGTCAGCGCCACCGAGAAGACGACGAGCAACAGCACGGCGCCGGCCCGGTTGACGCTCCACGGCAGGTCGATGGCGACAACGGCCGTCCCGGCCATGAGCAGTCCGACCAGCCACGCAGCGAACACACCGGCCATCAGCGTGCGGGCAGCACGGGGCGACTTCACCCGCGGTTCGCGGGTGGGGACGTCGTACTCGGCCGGCGTGGCCGCGCGGCGGCGGCCGGCGGGGGAAGCGGTCACGACATCGACATCCTGCGATTGAGCAGCGACGGGTTGACGCCGCGGACTTCGGAAATGGCGGCGGCCGAAAGGTCAGCGCGCAGTACCGCGTCTCCCTCACCGGCCGCCTCCACCATAGAGCCCGCCGCATCGACGATCGCCGAATGGCCGCAGTAGTGCTCGCCATTCTGGGCTGCGGCGATGACGCCGACCGTGTTCTCGATGGCTCGCGCCGTCACCAGCGTTCGCCAGTGATGCACCTTGCCCGGGCCGGCCACCCACGCCGACGGCACCACCAAAGCGAGCGCGCCGGCATCGACCAGCGCCCGGCCGAGCTCCGGGAAGCGGAGGTCGTAGCAGGTCATCAACCCGAGCCGCAGATCGGCGACGTCGAGCACGACCGGCTCGATCGGGCCGCCGGTCAGCCGGTCGGACTCGCGGTAGCCGAACGAGTCGTAGAGGTGGATCTTGCGATAGGTCGCGGCAAGCTCGCCGTCGGGCCCTACGGCGACGAGTGTGTTGAACGGAAGACCGTCGGCGCGCTCGAACATGCCGGCGATGACGGTCGTGCCCAACCGGACCGCGTGTTCGGCGAGCAGGCTGACGAACGGGCCGTCGAGTGGTTCGGCCGCGGCGGCCAGATCGTGGTCGGGCGGGCCGAAGTCGTGCATCGTGGCCTCCGGAAGGACCACGAGGTCGAGTCCGTCCTCGAGCGCCGACAGCCTCCCGGAGACCTGCTCCCGATTCGCCGACGAGTCGGTGCTGGACGACATCTGGAGGACGGCGACCCGCATGCGACCCATTGTCGCAGTAGCGACACGTGGGCCCGATACCGTGACGCGCATGCGAGCCGTGATTGCGCCAAACCCCGGTGGACTCGATGCTCTCCAGGTCGCCGATCTGCCCATTCCGGAGCCGGCCGAGGGTGAGGTTCTGATCGGCATCGAGGCCGCGGGGCTCAACCGCGCTGACCTCCTCCAGCGCCAGGGCTTCTACCCGCCACCGCCGGGGGTCACCGACGTCCTCGGCCTCGAGTGCGCCGGCACGATCTCAGCAATCGGGCCCGGTGTCGACCACTTCTCGGTCGGTGACCCGGTGTGCGCACTCCTGGCCGGCGGCGGCTATGCCGACTTCGTCGCGGTGCCGGCCGGCCAGGTCGCAGCAATTCCGGCCGGCCTCAGCACGGTGGAGGCGGCCGGATTCATGGAGACGACCTGCACTGTCTGGTCGAACCTCGTGATGGTGGCCGGCCTCGTGGCCGGTGAGACGCTGCTGGTCCACGGCGGGACGAGTGGCATCGGCACGACGGCGATCCAGGTCGCGAAGGCGCTCGGCGCGCAGGTCATCACGACCGTCGGGTCGGACGAGAAGGCCGCGGCAGCCGAGCGACTCGGTGCGGACATGGTCATCAACTACCGCAGCGAGGACTTCCCGGCGGCCATGGCTGAGGCAGGCAGGTCCGCCGACGTCATCCTCGACATCATCGGCGCCAAGTACCTGGCCTCGAACGTCAATGCTCTCGCCACGAACGGACGACTGGTGATCATCGGCCTGCAGGGCGGCATCTCCGCCGAGTTGAACCTCGCTGCGCTGCTCGGCAAGCGGGCCAGCATCACCGCCACCTCGTTGCGCGCGCGACCGGTGGACGAGAAGACCGAGATCGTCCGCAACACCATCGCGAACGTGACGCGCATGATCGACTCCGGCGCCGTCCGCCCGATCATCCACGCGACCTTCGACATCGCGGACGTCGCCGAAGCCCAGCGGACGCTGGAGTCGTCTGAGCACATCGGCAAGCTCATCCTCACCCTCTGAGCCGGTTCCGGACGCCGGACCGGTGCGTCACCGGCCGTCAGTAGGGTGGAAGCATGACGCCCGAACCTGAGCCCGCCACGCAAGACGGCGAACCGGCGATCATCGGCCCGGACGGGTCCCCGGTGGCAGCCGCGGCTGAACCCTCGCCCACGCCCTTGCACGACCTCGTCGAGCAACCGGCCAAGGTGATGCGCATCGGCAGCATGATTCGCCAGCTGCTCGAGGAAGTGAAGGCGTCACCGCTCGACGAGAAGAGTCGAATCCGGTTGCGCGAGATCCACACGCAGTCCATAAAGGAACTCGAGGACGGCCTCGCGCCCGAGCTCGTCGACGAGCTCGAACGACTCAGCCTGCCGTTCAGCGAAGAGGCGCCGAGCGACGGCGAGTTGCGCATTGCGCAGGCCCAGCTGGTGGGCTGGCTCGAGGGCTTGTTCCACGGGATCCAGGCCGCGCTGTACGCCCAGCAGGTCCAGGCACAGTCGCAGTTGCAGAACATGCGACTGGCACTTCCGCAGGGCGAAGGCGTCTCAAATGACCTGGAAGGTAACGATTCGACTAATTC
>DATEDT010000066.1:0-24071 GCA_035281505.1 Aeromicrobium sp.
GGGCATCTTGCCGCCGAAGGTGACCAGCCCGTCGCGGGCTTGGCCGAACCACAGTTCGGTGGCCTGCCACGCCCGTGCCTCCTGACGGCGCAGCCGGGTGTCCTCATCGGCGTCGGCCTCGTCCCGCGGGGCGTAGATGTCAGCGACCCGCAGGACCCGGCGTCGCAGGTCGGGCAGGGTCAACCGTGTGGCGTCACTGAGGAGTCGTTTCTCGACCCGGGCCCGGGTGAGCTCATCCAACGCCTCGGGCAGACCGGCCATCGTGCGGGCGATCACCTCGGCCTTTTCGAAGGTGATCTCACCGGCCTGCAACGCCTTCTCGGTCAACGTGGCAACCCGCAGGTTCTTGGCCGCACGCACCTGACGCGAACACGACGCCTGGTCACCACCGAAATCATTGGAGATCAACGAACTGGTCGACGTCGCACCCGAACGCCTGGCCAACTCGGCAGCATCGATGTTGCGGATGTGGTTCAGCTTGCGTGCGGCCATCACCGATTCGAGCCGGGCGATCCGCGCCACCACCTGGCGCGACACCTCAGCGGGCACCGTCGGATCGTCGAGCATCGCCAACGCAGCCTCGGCAGCATCCAGCCACGCCACCTGAGGCGCGGTCGGGAGCGGGGCTACGGTCACATTCCTCCAACAACATCGATACTATGTTCGATAGTAGTCGAGAGGGCAGACACAAACAACCCCTGCGGGCCATATTTCTGGAGAAAGTTCCTGGGCCGTGCCGGCGTGATCAGCCGCGGATGGCTTCGTGGTGCCGGATGACCTCGCCGATGATGAACGCGAGGAACTTCTCGGCGAATTCCGGATCGAGGTCAGCATCGGCCGCCAACTCCCGGAGGCGAGTGATCTGACGCTCCTCGCGTGCCGGGTCGGCCGGCGGGAGGTTGTGCGCTGCCTTGAGTCGACCGACCCGCTGCGTGTTCTTGAAGCGTTCGGCGAGCAGGTGGATCAGCGCGGCATCGATGTTGTCGATGCTTGCGCGGAGTTCCTCGAGCTCGGCTCGGGTCTGCTCGTCTGGTTCCACCCTTGGATTGTAGGGAACGGGGCTCTTGTGGACGGCGGGCGCGCAGGAGTCTCATGGAGGCAGAGAAAGGGAGGGTTCACATGTCGACATCGGAGAGGTTGCGGAAGGGCGCGACTGGCGTCTGTCTGGTTGTGGCTCCGCTGGGGCTGCTGGTCGGATTGATTCTCCATCCGGCCGAGTCGATGGATGCCGCAGAACAGCTCAGCATCATCGCCGCCGAGGCAGATCGGTGGGCCCTCGCCCACTACATCGTGGCTGCCTCGGCGGTCGTCCTGGCTGGGGCGGTCCTGGGGTTGGCTCACCTGATTCACGAGCGCCGTCCCGGGCAGGCGATCGTCGGTGGAGCGTTGGGCATGATCGGCGCGATGGCGTTGCTCGCCGTCGCGCTCGGCGAGGCGACGTTCGGTGCACAGATGGGACGGGTCAGCACCAGTGGCGGCGTGCTTGAGGCCTTCGGGGCGGTCGTGGAGTCGCCGGCGTCCATGGTCATCTTGATTGGCGCTCTGATGGGACCGCTGGGAGCGATAGTCCTGGGCAGCGGGCTGTATGCGGCTGGGGTTGCGCCGCAGTGGACGGCAATCGCCCTGATGGCCGGCGGAGCGTGCCTGCTGGTTGGGCTCCCGCTCAATCTGCCGCCGCTGGCCATCCTGGGTGGTGCGCTCCAGTCGCTCGGCATGGTCCCGATCGGGGTGATGGTGTTTGGCGAGACCGATGAGGAGTGGATGCACACGCCCGCGCGTGCCATGGCGTAGGCGCATTCGTACGCCCGCTGTCCGCTGGGTAGACTCTCCTGCGGTCCGGCGGGCGATCCCTACTGACCACCGCCGCTTTAGCTCAGTCGGCAGAGCGTCTCACTCGTAATGAGAAGGTCATCGGTTCGATTCCGATAAGCGGCTCCGCGAAAATCTCTAATCACCGGCACGCCCTTCGCTCGAATGCTGCTCCGAGGCTACTCCGGAATGGTTCGCACTCGCCGCCTCTGTAGCAATGCGCTCGTTGATTTCGCGTGCCGCGACGTCGACCCAGGAAGATTCGCCCTCCTTTGGTGAGGCGAGCGTGTACCAGGCATAGTGGGGCGTTCCGAACTTCGGGCGGATCACCAACGTGCGGCACTCGACGACCTTCATGCGCGGGATTACCACCTCGACGGACGCTCGATCGAGTTCGTCCCAAGCCCAACGAAAGTTGCGGAACACCGCGAGTTCGGTGATGCCCCGGGCATCGATCCGTATTGAGCCGACGTTCCACGCGCGCCAGATACCCCAGAAGCCAAAGACGATCATTGCAGCGGCGAAGACAAACGACCACACGTCCATGAACATGTACGGCATCAGCAAAAGAAGCATCGGTGCCAGTACCAGTGCGCCGATCCAACGCGCGTAGTCACGGGGATCGCGGTGCTCGACAGTGGTCCCGCGCTCGACCCGCGTCACGGTACGACTCCAAACGCGATCCGGCGGCTCATACCGCGAAGGTACTTGTGGCGTGCGCCTTGGGCGATGGAGTTCGCCGAATCGTCACCCATGTTCCGGCCCATTCCTCGGACTCTCCTCTGCGCTGCCTTCCGCCCGTTCAAGCCGTGCCACACCTACCCGGTCGGCGTCGGTTCCGAGGAACGTCACGTACATGTTCGTGGTCGAGATGTCGGCGTGCCCGGCCCATACCTTGACAGTGGAAACCGGTACGCCAGATGCCAGCCAGAGACACACCGCCGTGTGTCGCAGGTCGTACAGCCGCCGCCCGTCACTGAAGTCGTCCCAGCCCGACGAGGCACGAAATCGGTTCGCGTGTATCGAGCCGCCCCGATCGGTAGTCACCAGCAGATCGTCCGATCGTTTGCCCGCCGCCATTCCGCGCACGATTGCCGCGACATGAGACGGCACAGGCACGAATCGCCCCTTGCCCGTCTTGGTGACTTTGACGGCGTGACCCTCGGGACGGGCGCGCTCCACTCGCAGCCCGAACACTGGAACCTCAACCACGTCACGCACGCGAAGTTCGCGCAACTCCGACGGACGCAAGCCGGTCCACCCGAGCAGCAGGACAATCTCGGCGAGCCGTTGGCCACCGCGCTCGGCGACTTTGTACGCGATGACGGCCAACTCGCGCTCAGTCAGTGGGCGAGGACCTTTGCTCGGCTCAACCTGACGCGGCACCCGGATGTTCTTGACGGGATTCGACCCGATTGCTCGGACCTCGACCACCAGCCATTCGAAGAACGCAGATAGCGAAGCACGACGCCGTACGACGGCGACACGACCCACCTGCTCGCCCCACTCCCGCAAGAGCCGGGCGACGTGTCCCGGAGTGACTTCGCGGGCTTGAACGCGACCGAACCAAACCGGCAGAGCCTGCGAACACGTCTTGTCCGAGACGAGCGTTTTCGGAGCAACGCGAGACTCACGCAAATCCAGCCATTGGTCCATCAGCACTCGAACTTCGGCGCGGCCGGCGCCGGCATCGACTCCGCCAAGTGTCAATTGTCGGCGCTGTTCGGCCTCCCAACCTTTGGCTTCTCGAAGCGTGGGGAATGTCCGTTCGCCTGCGTAGCCGCCCCGCCCGACAACCACCCGCGCCGTGTACGTCACCTGACCGTTCTGGCGTTCGTTGCGCTTGATGCTCATTTCGGCGCTCCGCCGTCGTCGATCGGCCACAGGTATTCGTCTAGAAGCCGCGTCATGAAGTACTCGAACGAAACGCCGTGACGCTTTGCCGCCTGGCGCACGTCAGCGATCAGGTCATCGATCCAGTCGTCAGCCACGAAGTCCGACATCAGGCCGCCCCGTACTCGTGGCGCTTGACGGCGACCCGGTCGCCGAACTTCACACCCCGCTTTGCGCCATCCGCCGCGAGGAACAACGGCAGTCGTCCCATCAGCTCGTCCAAGTCGTGTACGTCGAGCAGAGCTGCAAGCGAAGCCATGTTGCCGACCACCATTGGCGTCAACTTCCGCAGATCGCCCCGGCGCTGGCCCTCGCGGACTAGTTCTGGACCGACCGCTGGACCGTTAATCTCGGCCGCCTGGACAACCTCCCATTCCGGCGCGAGCGGCCACCGCGACCGATTGGAGTCCTCCGTCGGTGTACTTGCCCCGCTTCTTGGCGTGGAACGAGAACAATCCCGCCTGCGAACACAGCCGCCAGACCCGCCGCTCGGAGACAGCCCAGCCGACGGTCTCCAACTCGTCGGCGACGAACCGGTAACCGTATTCGGGATCTTCTCGATGGATCTCGATCGCTGCGTTCGTCAGGTGAGCATCGCTCCAGTCCCGGTCGCTGACCGGGTTGGCTTCCCACTCATAGAACGCTTGGCGGCTGAATCCGAGCACTTGCAAGCTCTTGGCGACCGGGATCCCATCAGCGGCGAGCTCACGCACTAACGGGAAGATCCTTTTCCCGGCAGGTTCGCCTGCGACAGATACGCCGCAGCCCGCCGCAGGATCTCGTTCTCCTGCTCCAACTCCCTGGTGCGTTTTCGCAACGCCCGCAACTCTTGGAGCTCCTCGGTCGTCAGCCCCGGCTTTCGCCCGGCATCGACGTCCTCACGGTTCAGCCACGCATACAACGTGGCCTGCGAGACCCCCATGTCCTTGCTCACCTGCGCCACCGACATGCCGCCCTTGACGAGACGGATCACGTCGCTGCGGAACTCCTCGGAATACCTTCCGGCCATGCTGAACATCCTTCCAGCCGGAATCTGGAATTCCGGCCCTCAGATGTCAGGCGAACCGACAGCAGTCCCATCCGTAGGCGCCGGCCGAGATGATGACTTCGCCGGACGCGCGGATCACCGAGGTCTGGCCGCCACGGCTGACCTCAACGCCGGTGGCGCGCGCGCCATCCGTCATGACTCGTCGGGCGAGCGCGCCGGTGATGACCGTCAGGTTGGGACGGTCGAGGTTCGGGTGGAGGTACGCGACCGCCGTGCTGCAGCGCATGCCGTTTCGCTGAGTCACCTGGTACCGCCCGACGCCGAGCTGCGACTCCCCGTTGAAATCATCGTTCTGCTCATAGCCGGCCTGAATCGCGGCTTCCACCCAAGCGTCAGCCAGGCGATTCCGAGACCGGCTTTCGCTCACGGTGAGCGGGCCTCCGGCGCCATGAAACTCGCTGGGGCCGCGCTCGTTGTCTTCGAATCGACGGAAGATCGGAAGGACATCCGCATAGCCCCAGCCGGTGGCGCCATCGGCGGCCCACTCGTCGTAGTCGGCGCGGTTGCCACGGATGTAGATCATCGCGTTCATGGAGCTGCAGCCGCCGAGCATCTTGCCGCGGGCCAGGTACGCGCGACGGTTGAGAATTCCAGGTTCCGGCTCCGAGTCGAGGTCCCAATCCCACTGACTCTTGAAGAGCGAACCGAATGCAACGGGGATATGGATCTCGTCAGCGGTGTCGGCGCCACCCGCCTCGACAAGCGCCACCGTGACGCTTGGATCCTCCGACAGTCGCGCGGCCGCCGCCGCGCCGGCTGAGCCGGCGCCCACCACTACATGGTCCTACGTCGCGTCCGCCACGGGTATCACCTTCATTGAGTGCTCGATTCGAACTGTTGACACAGTCGACGACTCAGGGCTGGCGCGCCATGGCACTACGGCACACAGAACACCGTCTGCCGTTGTGCATCCTTCACAACGACGACAGCGGGTCGATGAGCGGGCCGATGATCTTGGCCCCAATAGCAAGCCAGATGAGCCAGTACGGCCATCCGAAGCCGCGCGTCAGAAGTCCCTGCAAAGGAGCGTTGCGTGCTGTTCATTCCGCCAGACAGCACAACGAACGCCGGCCCGGTCAGCCCCGAACAGCGACGCCGCGGCTCGACCGCAACTGTCGACGTGAATGCCCTAGCGCCATCCTCACCAGAGGGGTTCCCTACCGTTCATGATGACGTCCGGAGGTTGGGTGCGGCCGTGGCGTCGACTGATTGTCAGCCGCCAAACCGGTAGTCATCCAAAGGGAAGTGTCGGCTTGTCCACATGGTCTCGAGCGTGGGCGACGGTCGGAACGGCACGTCGCCGTGTGCGTCGAAGTAGTAGCTGTTCGCTGTCGCGCACGACGGCTCGAAGAAGACCTGGTGCCGCCGACGTCCGAGGACCTTTTTGAAGTACCGGGCGTTGGCCTCTTGCGTGACCTCGACTCGACTGGCGCCGGTGCGCCGAGCGTGCTTGAGGCAGCGGGTGATGTGCGCCATTTGGGTCTCGATGAGGTTGAAGTACGACGACCCGTTGTAGCCGTAGGGCCCGAGGATGGCGAAGAAGTTCGGGAACCCGGGCACGCTCACGCCCTGGTATGCCTGGAAGCGGTGCTCGTCCCACCAGCGTTCCAGGTCCGTGCCCCCGATGCCCGTGATAGTGAAGGCCGGCATGTTGCCCTTCTCGAACACCTTGAACCCGGTGGCCATGATGAGCACGTCGACCTCGTGCTCGAGTCCGTCCTCGGTGTTGACGCCACGTGGGGTGATTCGCTCGATGGGTGACGTCGTGAGCAGGACGTTGGGGAGGTTGAACGACTGCAAGTAGTCGTTGGAGAAGCTCGGGCGCTTGCAACCCAATCCATAACGAGGCGTGAGCCTGTCCCGGACCTCCGGATCGCGCACGGCGCTCCGCAGGTGGTTGCGGCCGACCCGCTCGCCGACGGCCGCGGCCGGCACCAGGTTGTGGAAGTGGGCAGCCAGCGGGAAGGTCACCTCGACGAACGTCTGGCTCACCAGCCGGGTGGCCCGCCGAGCCCCGGGGAGGCGCAACGCGCGCTGGACGACGGCGGGCAAGGCCGAGTCGAGCTTGGGCAGGCACCAGATCGGCGTGCGCTGGAACACCGTCAAGTGCTCAACCTCGGGAGCGATGCTCGGGATGACCTGGACGGCGGACGCTCCGGTACCAATGATGGCGACCCGCTTGCCGGACAAGTCGACGTCGTGATCCCAGCGAGCTGTGTGCATGACCGTCCCGGCAAACTCATCGACGCCATCGATCTCGGGCATCTTCGGCTGGGTCAGCACCCCGGTCGCGCCGACCACATGACGCGCCGTGATCGTGTCGCCGCCGTCGGTTCCGATCCGCCAGAGATCGGCGTCGTCGTCGAACGCCGCGGAGGTGACCCGTGTGTTCGTCCTCGTGCGACGTCGCACGTCGTACTTGTCGACGCAGTGCTCGGCGTACTGCTTCAGCTCGCTGCCCGGGGCGTAGACGCGCGACCACCCGGATTGCTGCTCGAACGAGAATTGGTAGCTGAAGGAGGGAATGTCGACGGCGACACCGGGATAGGTGTTCCAGTGCCACGCGCCACCGACGCCGTCACCGGCCTCGATCATCAGGTAGTCGTCGAAACCGGCTTGCTCCAGCAGAATCGCCGCGCCGATGCCGGAAAAGCCACCGCCGATGATCGCGACGTCGTGGTCGGGCGTGGCGGTCACGCGATGCGCTCCTGGCTCGTGTCCGCTGAGACGATCTCGACGTCTGCTCCCAGGATGATGACGTCGACGCGATGTTCGATGCCTTCGGCGCTGCGGATCCCGCGCTCGACGATCGCGTATGTGGGCCAGGTGTAGAGCTTGCAATGTGGCTGCCTGAGCGCTTCGTAGTAACCGGGCCGCACGGCCACCCGTCGGTTGCCGATCGGCTTCAACTGCCTGCGCACCCACGGGTCCACGATCGTCCGGCGCAGGTGACAGCGGGCCGCCAGGCGTTGCAGCACCCCGGCTGGCAGCGGGACGCGTGTCGGCAGGATCCATTCGGGCGATCTCTGGAACACCTTCACACTGGAGGCGGTGCGGACGACGTGCGGGACGATCCTCGCAGCCTCGTCGGCCGATGCGACAACGGCGACCCGCCGGCCGCGGAAGTCCTGGGAATGCAAGTCCTCGCCTCGCAGCAGCTCTCCGCGGAAGATGCTCACGACGCTACCGGCTCGTGCGTAACCTCATCGACCCACGACTGCGGCCTGCCGAGGAGTCGCGCGGGTACGTAGGACGTCACCTTCACGAGCGGGTCTGCCAGTAGCCGGTGGTAGGGCGAGCTGCGGTCGATGATCATGAGCGCCTGGGCGCGCAGAACGTGGAACGCGGGGACACGCTTGGTGAACTCGCCTCGGCCACCGATCGTCGAGAACCGTTTGACCGCGTTGTAAAGCTTCTGTTCCGGGAGCCCCATCGCGACAATGTTGTCCCTCATCTTGCTGATCAGTGGCGTGAACACGACGACCAAGCCGAGCACCACCTGCGGCTTGAGATTGCTGAGCGACTCGATGAGCAGCTTGTGCAGCGGGCCGGCACCGAGGAGTTCCAGCACCTGGAAGTCGACGGTGATGTGCCGCGCCTCGTCGGAGTTGATGTGGCGGAACACCTCGTGGCAGATCGGATCCGGGACCTCGTCCAGCAGGAACTTGACCAGTGCGCCGTCCAGCGCGCACTCCAGCAGCGGGATCAACGTGGCCAAGCCGGAGAGCGGCAGCGAATCGCCGAAGGTGTCGAGCGTCTTGATCGCAAGCCTGACGTTGATGTTCGGCTCGGGGACCGTGCCGTCTTCGTCCAACATCCCCCAGCGCTTCATCAGCGCCAGCTCGGCGTTCGCATGCTTTTGCTCCTCGGCGTGGAAGTACTCGTAGATCTCCCGGATGACCGGTGTGGGCGCCTTGGTCGCCAAGGACGCGAACCCACGCGCACCGACATGCTCGATCCACACCAGGTCGGCCATGAAGGGCTGCATCTTGGCGCGCAGATCGTCGGTCATGGTCTCGGCGCCCGGGGCGTCCCAGTCGATGTCGGCCAGCGACCATTGCTTGTCCTTGATCGTCTGCAGCATTGCGTCGAAGTCGTAAGTCATGGTTTCTCCTTCCGTCCAGGGTCAAGGGTGATCCGGCCGATCAGGCCGGTCACGCGCACGTACGGGGTCGGTGCGAGTCGCTTGAGACGCCACAGTGCTTTGGCGTCGAGCTGAGGCAGCACATACAGGCGGCGACGGTCGTGGGCGTCCAGCGTCATCCGGGCGACCCGTTCCGGCGAGAAGCCGATCACTCTGGCCACCCTGCGAGCCAGCTGTGCGGCGGCCGGGTCGATCAGCTCACCGCCGAAGATGTTTGTTCGGACGAAGGTCGGGCAGAGGACCGTCACCGCGATGTCGGTGGCGGACAGCTCCGCTGCCAGCGACTCCGACAGGCTCATGACGCCCGCCTTGCTGACGTTGTACGCCGCCATCTCCGGTGCGGCCGCGAACCCAGCAGCCGAAGCCACGTTGATGATGCCGCCCCGCCCCTGTTCGCGAAGCTGCGGCACGAAGACGTGACAGCCGTGGATGACGCCCCACAGGTTGATGCCCAGCGTGCGCTTCCAGTCGTCCAGCGATGCTTCGCCGATGGGCAGGCCGCCGGCACCGATGCCCGCGTTGTTGATCACCAAGTCGGGCGTTCGGCCGAGCCACGCTGCTGCCGTGTCAGCCAGTCCGCGCACCTCGTCTTCGGTGGCAACGTCGCAGGCCACCGCGACGGCGGTGCCGCCGGTCTGCTCGATCAGCACGACGGTCTCCTTGGCAGTGCGCTCGTCGAGGTCGGCGCAGACCACCCGTCCGCCCCGCTTGGCCAGCTCGACGGCGAAGGCTCGGCCGATGCCGCTGCCCGCGCCGGTGACCACGGCGCTAGCCCCGACACTGCGCCGTCTCACACCTCCACCACCAGAGCGAAGGAACCGCGCTGCGCGGTTGCCTGCAGTTCGGCGACAAGGAACTCGGCGGCCCGCCCGATCGCGGCGTCCGCCTCGGGGATCACGCGACTCAGGGCCTGGAAGACGTGCATCTGGCCCGGCCAGACCTCGAGCTCGCAGCGAGCGCCTGCGGCTGTGAGCGAGCGGGCCAGCTCCTCGGCGTCAGCTGCCATCATCTCGCGGCCGCCGGCTTGGACCAGCGTGGTTGGGAACGCATCAACGCCCTCGAAGGTAAACGCCATGCGCGCATCCGCTCGGTCAGCATCAGCGAAATAGAGATCGAGCAGCCGCATCGCGCGGGCGGCGGAGATCATCGGATCGCGGCGACGCCGATCGCGTCCGGCGGCGAGTTCGAATGTCGGGTCGAACAGTGGAGAGAACAGAGCCAAGGCGGCCGGTGGCCGCCCTCCCTCCTGGATGAGCTGAAGTGTGAGGTCGATGGCCAAGTGGCCGCCGGCTGAGTCACCGGCGATGACGATGCGGTCCGGCGGATGCCCTTCGGCGAGCAGCCATTCGTATGTTGCGCGCACATCGTCAGCCGCCGACGGGAACTGATGCCTGGGTGCGAGGCGGTAGTCGCAGGCGAAGACCGGCAGGCCGGTCGCCCGCGAGAGCCGGGTGGTGATCCCCCGGTGCGTCCGAGCTGAGCAGATCGCATAGGCGCTGCCGTGGACATAGAGGATCACGGCGTCGTCCCGGCGGGCACGCGGACCGCGGACCCACTCCCCCCTGACCGACGGACCCCGCACGGTCGACCGGTCCACCCGGCGGATGTGGCTGCCCGGCAGAGCGGGGCCGGCAACGGCCAAACCCGTCGCGACGATACGGCGAGTGGCGAGAACGCCGAGCCGGTTGGGCGGGATCAACCCGGTGAGCGGCCGCAGAGTCGCGGCGATCCCCAACGCTGCGGCATGACTACGCAAGGACGCGTGGGCTGGCACATTCTGATGGCGCATGCCTACAGATTGCATCTGCGGGCGCCTGCCGTCAAGATGTATGGGTGGATATCGCGAAGGTCACCCGCCGGACATACGGCGGAAAGAGCGCCGATCAGCGCCGTGCCGAGCGCCATGCCCGATTGGTCGAATCAGCGTTGGAGATATGGCAAGAACTGGGTTGGGCGGCCGTCACGATGCGCGGGGTCTGTGCCCGGGCCGGCCTCTCCGATCGCTATTTCTATGAGAGCTTCGCCGACCGCGACGAGTTGTTGGGCACCGTTTGGGACCAGATGCGCGACGAGACGCTCGAGATGCTCTTGGCGGCCATCTCCGCGGTCGCCGACCGGGACGCTCTGACGCAGCTGAGAGCCGCACTCGATGCGGTTGTTCACCACATCGCCGAAGAGCCCAGCCGAGCCCAGATCGTCTTCGGCGACCATGCCGGCAGCGCCGTTCTCGAGCAGCGCCGACGCGACACCGTGCAGATGGCGACCGATCTGATGATCGGCCTAGCGCGTCCGTACCTACGCGACGACGTAGACGAGCGGGCGCTGCGGGCCAACGTGTTGCTCGGGATCGGCGGCTTCGTGGAACTGATGCTGGCGTGGCGAGACGGGCTGGTGGAGGCGACCACCGATGAGTTCGTCGAGCTTCTGGCCGACGTCGGCGCCGCACTCGGGAGCCGCTTCCTCGAAGCCACGGTCTAGAGGCCGAACCATCACCGTGCGAGTAGATGTCGAGCGTCGCCGGGAGGAAACCAGAGTATGCAGCCTATGTACCTGCACGGTGGCCCATAAGTCGGTGACTCATCCGATCAAGCATGTCCGGCGAAACTGCCTCGGAGACTGGCCGGTCCATCGCTTGAAGGCGTGCGAGAAGTTCGTGAGGTCGCTGTATCCGAGATCGGCAGCAATCTGGCTGACCGACAGGGAACGGTCGAGTAGCCGGAGCGTGGCGAGTTCCAAGAGCGAAGAATCGCGTAGTTCGCGAAATGTCGTCCCCTCCTCGCCGAGACGCCGCTTGAGCGTGCTGGGGGATATGCCCAACTCGTCGGCAACTGTCTGCATCGCCTTCAGTTTGGGATGCTCATCCAAGAGTGTTCGTACCGTGGTCGTGTACGTGCTGGTCCCACTCCTCTGTTCGAGAGTTGTGCGTAAATCGGCGATTGCGAGTCGATATGTGATGGGGTCGGAGAAGCGGCAAACCGCATTCAGGGTCTGTTTTGGCACGTGGAGGAAGGTCGTCGGGGCATCAAAGCGCAAGTGCCCGCGCAGTGCGTGCTCATGCTCGGTGAAAGCGGCCGGTGGTGGCCAGCGTGCATGTAGCTCCACGGTCGACATGGGACCGATGAGCAGGTGGATCAACCGAAGCAGCGCTGAGCCGCAGTAGGTCACAATCAGGCAGTCCAGGTCTGGATCGCCGGTGTGGCCCGTCAGCCCTACGGTGAGGCCTTGCTCGTTCGGATGGAATCGCGTGCTGACCGCTGTGGAGATCAGCGGCACATAGGTGAGCAGTTCCATGACCTCAGATACCGATCCTGCACTGATCAACGGGACACTCAGTGGGCCGAAGGATGTCAATTGAGCCTGCTGTGCGAATGCGTGGCCGAGGTGGGTTGCCAGTTCTGTATCCAGCTGTGGGTAGACCTCCCGGAACCACCGCATCGGGACTTGGCCGTCGAGTTGCAGCAGGATGGTCTCGTCGGTTCTTTCCCGGGCCATGATGCTGCGGAAGCGCTCGACCGCTTCGGGGTGGAGTATCTGGCTCTCAAGCAATTGCGCGAAGGCGATGTAAGGAACCCCTGGTTCCCGGAGGCTCACATGACTCATGGCCCTCCTGATGACCCGAATTCACAACTTCTTGGTCCATTGGACCATGGCCTCCTAACTCATCGGAAGCGAGACTCGACGTAGGACATCTGGTCCTAGATCGAACTGGGAGTTGGGCATGGCAATCGTCACGTTTGTTTCGCACGACGGCGAGAAGTACGAAGCATCGCTTGCGGCAGGACAGTCGTTGATGCAGATCGCGACCAACAACGCGGTACCGGGTATCGACGGTGATTGTGGAGGCGAGGCCGCTTGTGGCACGTGCCACGTGGTCGTTGACGAGTCCTGGTCCGAACTTGTCGGCCTGTCCGGTGTGGCTGAAGAGGAGATGCTCGCGATGAACCCGGAGCGTCAGCCGACTTCGCGGCTGTCCTGTCAGATGCAGGTCTCCGATGCCTGGGACGGACTGACAGTCCAGCTTCCCGAATTCCAGATGTGACGACGAGAGTCAGGTTTGATGTGATGAAGATTCCTGAGGCGATCACCGCCAAAGTCCAATCAGCCATCCCGATGGATCGGCAGCTCCGGGGCGCGCATCTGTATGACAAGACCCGGCGATGGATGACGGGCACGAACGGCCAGAAGATGTTCGTTGAGCATCCGATCCCGCCGGTCGAAGAGGTCGAGCTCGCCGACATCGACGTCAGCAATCCGTTCATGTACCGGCAGGGCCGATGGACGTCCTACTTTGAGCGCCTGCGCAACGAAGCGCCAGTTCACTACCGGGCCAAAAGCCCGTTCGGTCCCTTCTGGTCCGTCACGCGGCATGCCGACATCATCGCTGTCGACAAGAACCACGAGCTGTTCTCCGCCGAGCCGTTCATTATCATCGGCACTCCGCCCCGCTTCATGGACATCGCGATGTTCATCGCGATGGACCCACCACGACATGACCTGCAGCGCCAAGCGGTTCAAGGCGTTGTGGCACCTAAAAATCTGCGCGAGATGGAGGGTCTCATCAGAGAGCGCGTCCGGCAGGTGCTGGACGATCTCCCGGTGGGCGAGCCGTTCGACTGGGTGCAGCGCGTTTCGGTCGAGCTGACCGGCCGCATGCTCGCCACCTTGCTGGACTTCCCGTACGAGCAGCGGCACAAACTCGTCTACTGGTCCGACTTGGCGGCCTCGATGGAGCAAGCGAACGGCGGGCCGTCGGACAACGACGAGGTCTTCCGGGGCATGCGCGACATGGCCCGAGGTCTCAGCGCGCTCTGGCATGACAAGGCGGCCCGGACCGCTGCCGGGGAGGAACCGGGCTTCGACCTGATCACCATGTTGCAGAGCAACGAGAACACCAAGGACCTGATCGATCGTCCAATGGAGTTCCTCGGCAACCTGCTGTTGCTGATCGTCGGCGGCAACGACACGACCAGGAACTCCATGAGCGGTGGCGTCATCGCACTCAACCAGTTCCCCGATCAGTTCGAGAAGCTGAAGGCCAACCCCGACCTGATCCCGAACATGGTCTCGGAGATCATCCGCTGGCAGACCCCGCTCGCCTACATGCGCCGAATCGCCAAGGCCGACACCGAGCTCAACGGACAGCTCATCCGCAAGGGCGACAAGGTCGTGATGTGGTACGCCTCCGGCAACCGCGACGAAAGCGTTTTCGACCGGCCCGACGAGTTGATCATCGACCGGCCAAACGCACGCAACCACATCTCGTTCGGTTTCGGAGTCCACCGCTGCATGGGCAACCGGCTGGCGGAACTGCAACTTCGGATCCTCTGGGAGGAACTGCTCCCGCGATTCGAGCACATCGAGGTCATCGGAGAGCCCGAGTACGTGCAGTCCAACTTCGTGCGGGGTATCAGCAAACTGATGGTCCGACTCACCCCCAAACCCAGCGCATGACCACACAGCGGGCCGTCATCGTGGGGGCCAGCCATGCCGGTGCCCAACTCGCGGCGAGTCTGCGTCAGGAGGGATGGAACGGCGAGCTCGTGCTCATCGGAGACGAGTCGATCCTGCCCTACCAGCGACCACCGCTGTCGAAGGCCTACCTGGCCGGCAAGAGCGCGCTCGACGACCTCGCAATCCGCAACGCTGAGTTCTACGCCAAGCAGGAGATCCAGCTCCTGAACGCGACGGTGGACGCCATCGACCGTTCGACTCGACACCTCGCCTTGCGCACCGGAGAAGCGCTGTCGTACGACAAGCTCGCCCTGTGCACGGGCGCGCGCCCCCGTCGGCTCACCACACCGGGCGCCGACCTGCCGGGCGTCCACTATCTGCGCACCGCGGCCGACGTCGAGGCCATCCGTGCGGTCGCCACGGCCGGCCCGCGGACCGTGATCATCGGTGGCGGATACATCGGATTGGAGACCGCCGCCTCGTTGCGAGCTCTGGGCCTGGAGGTGACCGTACTCGAGGCTGCCGAGCGCGTCCTGGAGCGGGTCACGGCCCCTGAGGTTTCGGCATTCTTCACTCGGATCCATCGCAACGAAGGGGTCGACGTCCGGACGGGCGCGCTCGTCGAAGCCATCGCGGGCGAGAGGCAGGTCCAAGAAGTGGTCCTGGCAGGAGGCGAATCGCTTCCGGCCGACCTGGTCGTCGTTGGTATCGGTGTCGAGCCGAACATCGAACTGGCTGTCGAGGCCGGACTTGTCGTGGACAACGGCGTGCTCATCGACTCGCAAGCGCGGACCAGCGACCCCGACATCGTCGCAGCCGGCGACTGCGCAAGCCACGACTTGGCACGTTACGGCCGTCGGGTCCGTCTGGAGTCCGTCCCCAGCGCCGGGGAACAGGCCAAGGTCGCCGCTGCGACGATCTGTGGGAAGTCCAAGGAGATCGCTGCACTCCCGTGGTTCTGGTCAGACCAATACGACGTCAAGCTCCAGATTGCCGGCCTCAATACTGGCTACGACGAGATAATCCTGGACGGAGACCCGCACCAGGGCCGCGACTTCACCTGCTACTACTTCCGACAAGGCGAGTTGATCGCGGCCGACTGCGTCAACCGCCCCCGCGACTTCATGTTCAGCAAGCGGGCCATTACCCAACGGACTCCGGTCGCACGGGCTGATCTGACCCTCGCCCTTGCGTAGTCGGCCTGAAGATGCACTGCCGGTCGGGGCCCACGAACAGAGGCCTCACGACCGCGAGGAAGGACATCCAATGACGAACCTCCAGCTCGGGCTCCGATGAGCCGGCCAGCGGCGACCTTCTTGGAGCCGACCGAGTTCCTCGACATCGCACACGAGGACGTACGCGCTTTCACCGCGGCCACCGTCGGTGACGCGAGCACCGCCAAAGAAAAGGCGAAGCGGCTCTTCTCAGCCGTCCGCGACCAAATCTGGTACGACCCGTACACCGTGTCGGACGACCCCGCCCACTACCGCGCGAGCTTCGTCCTCCAGACCGGCCGCGCCTACTGCGTCCCGAAAGCGGTGCTGCTGACCGCTGTCTGCCGCGCGGCGGGAATTCCAGCACGGTTGGGCTTCGCTGACGTCCGCAATCATCTGCAGACCGAAGCACTGAAAACGCGCATGGGCGGCACCGACCTGTTCGTCTATCACGGATACAGCAGCATTTGCATCGACGACAGGTGGATCAAGGCGACCCCGGCGTTCAACACCGAACTGTGTGCTCGGTTCGGTGTTCCTCCAGTGGAATTCGACGGTGAGCATGACGCGCTCATGCACGCTTTCACTGCCGACGGAGCCCAGCACATGGAATACGTCCGCGAGCGCGGCGTCTTCGACGACCTGCCCTTGGCCGCCATCCTGACCGAGCTTCGCACCACGTACGGACCGATGGTGGGTGCTTCGGCCGATGCCGTCGATGACGCCTTCACCACAGCGGTCCAACAACCAGATCAGACCTGATCGAGCCGCTCGCGGCTCGCGTAACGCCTCGGCCTAAACAAGGAGCACAGCAAGTGACGACTCGCACCACACCTTTCCCGGCCAAGACGATCGCAATCACCGGCGGAGCCCGCGGTATCGGCTACCAGACCGCGAAAGAACTGATCGCACGAGGCCACCGTGTCGCCATCGGCGACATCGACGAGGCCCGTGCCAAGGAGGCCGCAGACGACCTCAGGATCTCTGCCGTCACCCGCCTCGACGTCACCGACCCCGACTCCTTCCGCGCATTCCTCGACATGGTCGAGAAGCAGCTCGGTCCCCTCGACGTGCTGATCAACAACGCCGGCATCATGCCCACCGGGCACGCTCACGAGGAGGACGACGCTGTGACCCGGAGGCAGGTGGAGATCAACGTCCTTGGAGTGATGTTCGGGACCAAGCTCGCCCTGCAGCGGATGCTGCCGCGCCGCGCCGGGCACATCATCAACACCGCATCACTGGCCGGCGAGCTCGCGGTGCCCGGTCTTGCGACCTACTGTGGCACCAAGTTCGCCGTCATCGGCTTCACTGAGGCAGCCCGGCAGGAGTACCGCAAGTCCGGGGTCCAACTGTCCACCGTTCGACCCACATTCACCAACACCGAACTAGTCGCCGGAACCGCCGGGGCCAAGGGCTTGCGCAACGCCGAGCCCCAAGAGATTGCTCGGGCGACGGCCGACCTGATCGAGCGTCCCCGTCCGTTCGTACGGGTCACCCGCCTCGCCGGCGGCATGGTCGCAGCAATGAAGTTCGTGCCAGGACAGTGGGCCTCCGCTCTCGGCTCGGCCCTGGGCACAGACTCGGTCTTCCTCGACGACGTCGACATGGCAGCCCGTCAGGCCTACCTGGATCGAATCCGGAACAACTGACCACATATCCAGACCATCCGGCAACATGCGAAGGACGTCACATGCCCCGAAGGACCCTGATCCCCGGTTACCCCCATCGCATCGGTGGGCACTGCGGTTCGGGTGCGATGAGGGATCTTCTGCACTGGCACGGGCTGGGATGGGATGGACCCCCCGACGAGGGCTTGGTGTTCACGCTCGGCGGCGCCTTGGGCCTGTCCTACCTCCGGTCGAACGACCTGGTTCCCCCGCTCTATCTGGTGGGACGAGGTGCCGACTTCGAAGTTGATCTACCTGTGCGGCTCGGCGGCCGTGTGCAGATCCTGACAACTGACGATCCCGACGAGGGATGGTCGTGGGTCCGCGACGAGGTAGACGCCGGCCGACCTAGCCTCGTGTGGGGCGACATCGCCGAACTGCCCTATCTGCGTGTCCAGTTGCAGATGAGCCGCCACGACATTGTGGTCATCGGCTACGACGACGCCAAGCAGGTCGCCCATGTGGTGGACAACGACCGCGCCGAGGTGCAGGACGTTCCGCTGGAAGCGCTGGCTCGGGCACGGTCGTCGACGGCGTTCCCGCAGCCGACGCGTCATTGCACGTATCGCATCACCTGGCCGCGTTCCCTTCCCGACCTCAAGGAGGTCGCGGCAAGCGCCTTCAGCCAGTCCGCAACCAACATGCGCGCCCCGTCACGGGACGGGATCGCCGACCCCACTACCGCCACTGTCGGCGCCGAAGGCCTGAAAGCGGTCGCTCTGTTCACCGACGACGTCACGACTTGGGCCGAGCTTCCGGACGACGAACTCGGGCTCTTGTTGTTCAGCCTGGGTGCCTTCATCGAGAAGGCAGGAACGGGCGGCGGGCTCTTCCGGCGCCTGCTCGCCGATGGCTGCGCCGAGGTCGCGCGGCTGACCGGTGACCCCGCGACCGCAGAGCTCGCGACCGAAGCTGCGCGCTGTGCGCAGGCCTGGACCGACACCGCCCGCGCAGCGGTCCAGCGCAACGCTCACCCCCAGTCCCGGCTTGATGACGTGGCCTCGATAGTCCGTGGACTGCCGGAGCTGGAGTTGCGTCTAGTCGAGTCCTTGGGATTTGCGGCAAGATCTTTGAACACGTCAGATCGCCGATCGCCTGTCAACTCCGCAACCGACGGCGAGCCCGCTTCGAATCGCTGTCCGTTCGGATCCAGTCGCGAGTGAACGGAACGCCACCAGAGCACGTTCGGTCCAAGCGATACAGCACTGCGCTCATCGGACGCTCACCGGAAGTGACTCCAAGCCCCGGAACGAGAGTCCCTTACGCCACACCGGATTTCCTGCCGGCGTCAGGTTCGGGAACCTCCTCACCAGACGCGGGAAAAGTTCCCTTCCTTCCATGCGGGCCAAGGGCGCGCCGAGGCAGAAGTGGATACCGGCGCCGAACGAGATCGGCGCGGGATCGCTTCGCTCGAGGTCGAGCACATCGGGCTCGCTGTGCCGTTCGGGGTCACGGTTGGCCGCACCCAACAGTGTCAATACGACGGTCCCCGGGATGAGGTCGACCCCGGCGATCGTGGTCGCTTCGAGGGCAGTCCGGCCGTTGGTCTGCACGGGCGCATCGAACCTCAGGAACTCTTCGACCGCGTTCGATGCGAGGTCAGGACGACTCCGGAGGAGATCGAACTGCTCAGGGTGGTCGAGCAACGCGGCGAGCCCGTTACCAATGAGGTTGGTCGTGGTTTCGAATCCTGCGGCGAACAGCAAGATCGCGGTCCCGACGCATTCGTCGTCGTCGAGCGTGTCGTCACCTCGCGCGTTGGCGAGCCGACTGAGCAGATCGTCGACGGGCTTGGACCGCTTCTGAGCGATCAGGTCACTCAGGTATTCGGCAAGCCGATCCTCCGAGTCCGATGCACGCTGGATGGCGGCCGCGTCGGCGCTTGGCTCCAGAGGCGCGACGAGGTCGCGCACCAGTGGGGCTGCGAGCTCCCGTCCTTCGATGGGTAGTCCCAAGAGATCGCCAATAACATTCACCGGTAGCGGGAGCGCCAGCTGGGTCATGATGTCGACGTCTTTGGATTCCTCGATGCCGTCGAGAAGGACCTCGATTCGTTCGATGATCGACGCACGGATCTGCTCGACATGACGTTGCGTGAAGACGTCTGTGACAAGTCGTCGCAGACGCTGATGATCGGGGGGATTACGAAACAGCATGGTTCGACGGAACCGGTGCATCGCCTTCCGCTGCAGGTCATCAGGGACCTCGGACAGGCGGAAGCCGAGCGACTCGTCTACCTTGCCGAGCGCGCGGTCCCTCAGTGCGGCGTCGCATTCGGCAAACCGGCTCAGCACGAGCACACCGGAGTTGGTCATCAGGACAGGTGCGGCTTCTCGCAGCCTGCGGTAGGAGTCGTACGGCCCCGCCTGCCCGTGATCTCCCAACAGGATGTCCAAGAGGAGCTCATCGGTGGAAGCGGGTTGGTTCATGAGTGAGTTTCCTGATCTCCGCGGTCGCGAAACGGGTCCGAGAAGTGATTGACGTCGACGGCGATGAATACCGCACGGGCCTCCGCGACCACCTTGGTGGAGCTGCTCATTCGAGCGCTCATGTGCAACTTCCGGCCGTCCCGGGCGGTCAGGTCTGCCGCCAGGGCGTACCGCTCGCCGAGCAGCACTGGCGCCAAGTAGTCGATCTGGAGGTTTCGGGTGACCGCCAAGGTGCCGACAATGTAAAGCTGGAAACCGAAAAGATCGTCAAACACAGTGGCGACTGCCCCACCATGCGCGATGCCGGGGGCACCGACATGCTTGCCCTCGAAGACATGCTCGGCAACGACACCATCGCCGTTGCGCCGCGCAACCAAGCGATGGCCATGCGGGTTGTCCGGCCCACAGCCCAGGCAGTTCGAATGATGGGGCGGCAGATCGGCAGTTTCCCCGTGAGCAACGAACGACGCGCGCCAGGCCTCGAGGAGGCTGCTCGACGGGTCACCGACGCCTGAAGAGGCTGCGCCGTCGTCGGCGGGTCCTGCGTCGCGCCCCGCCATCTCCACCTCACCGACAAAATCGAACGAATGTCACATCACGAACAAAATATAACATTGTGTTTCTCACCGAGGGAGTCCGGGTCGCGCTCGCGACTGGCATGCACGAGGCAGCGTCGAAAGTGTCACAAAACGAACAGAACGAGTCCTCTGTCGTACGATCGGCGGCATGGCGACAGAGACCCTTCGCATGTCCTACCGGCGGCACTTGCGCGCGAGCGCATTGAAGGCCGCCTACGACATGACCGTCGAAAAGGGCTGGAACCGTGTCCGGGTGGCCGATGTCGCTGCTGAGATCGGAGTCTCCCGACCCATGCTCTACAAGGAGTTTGGCGACAAGCAGGGCCTTGGCGATGCCTTGGTCCTGAATGAGGCCGAACGCTTCCTCCTGGGCATCCAGGCGGTCCTGGACGAACACTCCGAGCAGGCGGCGAACGCCATTACCGAGTCGGTCCGGTTCACGCTGCACGAGGCCGAAGTCAGCCCGCTGCTGAAGGCCGTTCTCACGGCGTCGCGCTCCGGCGGCGACGAAGGAACCGGCGTGCTTCCGTTGATAGCCACCTCCGCATCGCTTCTCGAGCTTGCCTCGGAGCGCCTGGTGGACTGGTTCATGGAGCACTTCCCCGAACTGGTCCATCAGGACGTGGTCGACGGCGTGGATGCTCTCATTCGGCTGACGGTCAGCCATCTCGTCCTTCCGACTGCGGACACCACCGAGACGGGTCGGCGGATATCCCAAGTCGCTCTGCGCTATCTTGCCTTGGCGCCAAACAGAGACCAGAGCGTCTCGTAGGTGACGTTCAAAACTGCTGTCGTACGCCAGTCCAAACGAACAATCCGGCCAGTCCTGCTCCCAGCAGGATCGAAGAGCCTAACGACGACAGCGGGAGTTGTTTGGCCGCCCTGTCGCGGACTGGCCGTGCATGAGTGGGTCGTAGCGATCTGCTGGGGCCTTCTGGCCGCGCAGGTCTTCGACCCGCTCGACGATGGCAGACATGATTCGATCCGTGGCCTCTCGCACGGCGTCCGGATCGCCAGCGCGACCTACAAGGTCGATCAAGTTCACCTCGTGCCCAACGCTGAAGTGGATGTGCGGACGTTTGAGGCTGAGGCGTCTCGAGTAGGGCGGCAGTAGTTCTTGGGCACCCCATTGGCCGACGGGGATGACCGGCGCGCCGGTTATGAGTGCGATGCGCGCGGCCCCCGTCTTCGGGCGCATCGGCCATCCAGTCGGATCCTTGGTGATGGAACCTTCCACGTAGACAACGAGCAGGTCGCCCGCGTTGACCACATCGATGGCCGCCTGGAAGCCCGCAGCGCCGGACGAACGGTCCACCGGGACCTGTCCACCGCCGATGAGCCACCAATCGAGGAGACGCGACCGGCCGAACAGGCTCGATTTGGCCAGAAATCGCGGAATCCGTCCGCAATCCCAGGCCAGCAGGCCAGCCAGGAGCGGGTCTATGTGCGAGATGTGGTTCAGCACAAGAATCGCACCACCCTGCTGCGGGATGCGGTCGGCGTCTCGCCAATCTCGCTTGGACAGCAAGAAGAGCAGCGGCTTGATGACGGCGCGATTGAACTGCCAGACGAGGCCAAGTCGCCTGCTCGGCGGTCGGAGCTTGCCCATCAGATGCCGGTCGGGACTGGCAGTGTGCGGCTGATGATCTCCTTCATGATTTCGCTGGTGCCGGCGTAGATCCGCTGCACACGCATGTCGGTGTAGGCCCGGGCGATGGGATATTCCTCCATGTAGCCGTATCCGCCGAAGAGTTGGACGCATTGGTCGACGACCTTGCCAGCGCGCTCGGAGGTCCAGAGCTTGGCCATGGCCGCGGTCGGGATGTCGAGTTCCCCTCGGACGTGGAGATCAATGCACTCATCGAGGAAGGAGCGAGCGACGCGTGCCTCGGTGGCGAGCTCGGCAAGCGTGTGCTTGGTGTTCTGGAAGGCCCAGATCGGTCGGTCGAAAGCTCGTCGAGCGTGCACGTACTCGAGCGTCATGTCGATCATCGCCTCCATTCCGGCAACACATCCGACGGCCACGATCAGGCGCTCCTGCGGAAGTTGCGACATCAGTTGGACAAAGCCTTGGCCCTCCTCGGTACCCAGCAGGTTGCTGGTAGGGATGCGGACGTCCTCGAAGAACAGCTCGCAGGTGTCCTGGCCCTTCATGCCGATCTTGTCGAGCGCGGTTCCCTTGCGAAACCCGGGAGTATCGGCCGCCATGATCACCAGCGAGATGCCGGCTGCCGCTTCCTCCGGACTGGTCTTGGCAGCCACGATGACGATGTCGGCCTGGACGCCGTTGGTGATGAACGTCTTGGCGCCGTTGACGACGTACTCCTCGCCCTCCCGGATGGCTTTGGTCCTGATGCCCTGCAGGTCAGATCCAGTACCCGGCTCAGTCATCGCGATCGCGCCGACCGCTTCGCCGCTGGCGAGCTTCGGCAACCACTCGTTCTTCTGCGCCTCACTGCCGTAGGCGAGGATGTAGTGGGCCACGATGCCGCTGTGCAAGGCCGCACCGAACGAGCTGTCACCGGCAAAGGCCTGCTCCTCCACGACGACGGCTTCGTGGCGGAAGTCCCCGCCGCCTCCGCCGTACTCCTCCGGAATCGAAAGGCACAGCAGTCCCTGTGCGCCGGCCTTGTTCCACAGGTCGCGGTCAACCTGCTTGTTCTTGATGAAGGTCTCGATGTTGGGCTTGATCTCCTTCTCCATGAAGGTGCGCGCTATCGAACGCAGGTCGTCAAGCTCTTGATTCATCCACGGGGAACGGCGTGCCGACATGTCTGGACTCCTGAGTGGCCGTGACTGGTACAGGCTGTACCGCACGATGGTACACGGTGTACCGGCCCGGTTAACGGCCGGTATCGTGGGGCCATGGTCGACCTCGCGAAGTGGCTTGACGCCGCGCTCAGGATTCGGCTCGGTGCTGGCGGCGAACAGACTGCGCGCCGGGCGCAGGTCATCGCCGCTGCGGCGCAGGCAATCGACGAGGCGGGGCCGGCTGTGAGCATGACTCGCATCGCGGAGTTGGCCGACATCCCCCGACCCCACATCTACCGCTACGTGGAGAACAGGGAGACCCTTGAAGCCGAGGTTGCACGACTGGCGTCGTCCGACTTGGTGCAGCGGGTTCGGCCGCACTTCACCCGGCCCGGCCTGCCCTACGAGGTCGTCCATGGGGTCTTGACGCCGATCATCGAATGGGCTGCCGAGCATCCCAATCTGTACCGTTTCATCGCGGCGCAGCAGCAGACCAAAGCTCTGCACCGCGTTCGTATGGGCCGAACTCGCTTTCTCGATGAGATCGTCGACGCGACGAGCGCCTATCTGCGTCCGACCGAGCTTGTCGGAGACGCGCCAGACGGTGTTCTGGCCAGCGTGATCGGGATGGCCGATGCGGGCATCATCTGGTGGCTTGACCACAAGGATGAAACCCCTGACGAACTCATCGCGCGACTTGCACGACAGGTCACGGTGGTCCTCACCGACGCCCTCAAGCAGCTAGGCCTGGAGGTCCCCGCCGACATGGTGTTCAATCCACAGGGATAGCCCGGTCAGCCGGGCCATCGCGCCTGCAGAGCACGGTCCGGAACTGACCGGACCGTCCCGCTAGGGCGCGGTCGTTTCGGGCGCGGCGACGTGGCGGGGCCACCAGTTGCGGTCCTCCAGGAGTGCGGCGCATGCCGGGACGACCATGCTGCGCACAACGAGGGTGTCCAGCATCAGCCCGGCGGCCACTGCGAAACCGATCTGTGCGAGCGCGGCGACCGGTGAGGACAGGAGAGCGACGAACGTGGCGGCGAAGATCACTCCGGCCGCTGTGATGACAGGTCCTGTGGTCGTG
>DATEDT010000067.1:0-24380 GCA_035281505.1 Aeromicrobium sp.
GATGATCATGAGACCGGCGATCGGCACCACACCCCATCCGCCGACGAGGATCGTGCGTGCTGTGATCCCGACTCCGGTGGCCTTGCGCGGTGGCGACGACGCCAGCGCACGCGCGGCCGCCGGTCGCAGGGCGAACTCGGTCAGGAGATAGCTCGTCGCACCGACCACGACGCCTGACATGCCGAGGGTGAAGCCGACCTTCCACATCAGGTCCGGCTCGGCGAGGCCGTACAACAGCGACGACAGGATGGTTCCGCCGGCCCACAAGGTGCCTGAAACCAGGGTCAGTTTCCACGGGACGCGCAGGGTCGAGATGCGTTCGGCGCGGGTGGCCGGGCGATTCTCGCGCGACCAGCGCAGCGACCGCATGATCCAGGTCGTGCCCCACACCGAGCCGATGACGAGGGCGATCGCGGAGTAGACCGGAAGCCAGATGAAGGTGATGGTCTGCAGCTCCGGCGCAAGCACCGACGGTCCGGGGATGACGAACAGCAGCAGGGTCGTCGACAGGGCGGTTCCGACGATGTTGGCCGCCGTGAGCAGGACGGTCAGCATGACCTGGACCCGCCAGCGCAGTCGGCGACCGGTCTCGTGTCCTGAGCCCAACAGCCACGAGCCGAGCGGGTTGCGCATGCGTGCCACGCTCGCTCTCCTCTCTCGTAGCCCGGAATTGAGGGTACTGCGGCCGGTTCAAGCTCCCCTCCGGCGGCAACGGCCACGAATCGGTGCGCAGTGGGCGGAATTTTGGCGATCCGGCAAGAGTTGATACGTTCGAACTCAAGTTCTTTGAGCCCCATACTCACACAGGAGGACCCGCATGGCACGCGCCGTCGGAATCGACCTCGGCACGACGAACTCCGTCGTCGCCGTTCTTGAAGGTGGAGAACCCACCGTCATTGCCAACGCCGAGGGTGCCCGCACCACCCCGTCGGTCGTGGCGTTCGCCAAGGATGGCGAAGTCCTGGCCGGCGAAGTCGCCAAGCGGCAGGGCGTCACCAACGTCGATCGCACCATCCGCTCGGTCAAGCGCCACATGGGCACTGACTGGAGCGTCAGCATCGACGACAAGAAGTTCAACGCGCAGCAGATCAGTGCCTTCGTACTGCAGAAGCTCAAGCGCGACGCCGAGGCCTACCTCGGTGAGACGGTGACCGACGCCGTCATCACCGTTCCGGCGTACTTCAATGACCACCAGCGCCAGGCCACCAAGGAAGCCGGCGAGATCGCCGGCCTCAACGTGCTGCGCATCATCAACGAGCCCACCGCGGCCGCACTCGCGTACGGCCTCGACAAGGGTGACGACCAGACCATCCTCGTCTTCGACCTGGGTGGCGGCACCTTCGACGTCTCGCTGCTCGAGATCGGCGACGGCGTGATCGAGGTCAAGGCCACCAGCGGCGACAATCACCTCGGTGGTGACGACTGGGACGAGAAGGTCGTCGAGTGGATCGTCTCCCGGTTCAAGGCGAACACCGGACTCGACCTGACCAAGGACAAGATGGCCATGCCGCGCGTTCGCGAGGCAGCCGAGCGGGCCAAGATCGAGCTGTCGTCGAGCTCGTCGACCTCGATCAACCTGCCCTACATCACGGTCGACGCCGAGAAGAACCCGGTGTTCCTCGACGAGACGCTGACACGCTCGGAGTTCGAGAAGATCACCTCTGACCTGCTCGACCGCACCAAGGCGCCGTTCAACAACGTCATCAAGGACGCCGGCATCAGCGTCGCCGACATCGACCACATCGTCCTCGTCGGTGGCTCAACCCGCATGCCGGCCGTGGCCGACCTGGTCCGGACGCTTGCGGGCAAGGAAGCCAACAAGGGCGTCAACCCCGATGAGGTCGTCGCCGTGGGCGCTGCCCTGCAGGCCGGCGTCCTCAAGGGCGAGGTCAAGGACGTGCTCCTGCTCGACGTCACCCCGCTGAGTCTCGGTATCGAGACCAAGGGCGGCATCATGACCAAGCTCATCGAGCGCAACACGACCATCCCGACCAAGCGGTCCGAGGTGTTCACGACGGCCGACGACAACCAGCCGTCCGTCGCGATCCAGGTCTACCAGGGCGAGCGCGAGATGGCCGCCGGCAACCAGCTGCTGGCCACGTTCGAGCTCACCGGCCTGCCACCGGCTCCGCGCGGTGTGCCGCAGATCGAGGTCACCTTCGACATCGACGCCAACGGCATCGTCAACGTCTCCGCCAAGGACCGGGGCACCGGCAAGGAGCAGTCGATGACCATCACCGGCGGCTCGGCGCTCAGCAAGGACGACATCGACAAGATGGTCAAGGACGCTGAGCAGTACGCCGAGGAGGACCGCAAGCGTCGCGAGACCGTCGAGGCCCGCAACCAGGCCGAGACCCTCGCGCACAGCACCGAGCGGTTCCTGGCCGAGAACGGCGACAAGATCGGCGACGACGTGAAGGCCGAGGTCCAGGCGGACGTCGATGCACTCAACGAAGCGCTGAAGGGCGAGGACACCGACGCCATCCAGGCCGCCGCCGTCAAGCTGGGTGAGACCAGCCAGAAGATGGGTCAGGCACTCTACGAGGCTGCCGCCGCCGAGGCCGCTGCCGCCGGCGAGGGTGCGCCCACGGGTGACGGCGGCCCGTCGTCCGACGAAGGTGACGACGACGTGGTCGACGCCGAGATCGTCGACGACGAGGGCGACACCAAGTGACCGAAAGCGATTTCGAGGCCGCTGACGCGGCACCTCAATCACCGAGTGAGGACTCGGCGGTTGAGGAGGAGGCCTCTTCGGAGGCCTCCCTCGAAACCCAGCTCGCCGAGCGCACCGCTGACCTCCAGCGGCTCCAGGCGGAGTACGTCAACTACCGCAAGCGAGTCGAGCGCGACCGTGCGCACGCCCGCACCGCGGGGGAGGCGGCGGTGCTCCGATCGCTGCTGACGGTGTTGGACGACATCGGAAGGGCCGACCAGCACGGTGAGCTCGAGGGCGGCTTCAAGGCTGTCGCCGACGCCCTTCAGCAGGCGGTGAAGGCGCACCGGCTGGAGTCCTTCGGCGCCCCGGGCGAGGTCTTCGACCCGAGGTTGCACGAAGCACTGTTCCACGCCGGTGAGTCCACCGAGGTCGAGCAGACGACCATCGACTCGGTTGTCCGGACCGGCTACCGCATCGGCGACGACGTGATCAGGCACGCCCAGGTGGGTGTCGTCGATCCGGCGTCCACCGACCCGACTCCCACGCGCGGCGACGTTTCCGACGAAGCCGAGTGACCGGACGGAGGTGATCACGTGAACAGCGATTGGGCCGAAAAGGACTTCTACAAGATCCTTGGCGTCACCAAGACCTCGTCGCAGGCTGAGATCAAGAAGGCCTACCGCAAGCTGGCGCGCGAGAACCACCCCGATTCCAACCCCGGCAACAAAGCGGCCGAGGAGCGCTTCAAGGACATCTCCGAGGCCTACTCGGTGCTCTCCAGTGAGCAGAAGCGCAAGGAGTACGACGAGCAGCGGACGATGTTCAGCCAGTTCGGTTCCCGGATGGGTGGGGGCGGCTTCCGCGGGGGTGGCTTCCAGCCCGGCGGCGGCTTCGGTGCCGAAGGTGTCGACTTCGACCTGAGCGACCTCCTCGGCGGCATCTTCGGCGGCCGCGGGCGAGGTGGTCGGCGCCAACCGCAGGGCCGGCGTGGTGACGACCTCGAGACCGAGGCCAGCATCACCTTCCAGCAGGCGGTCGAAGGCGCCACGCTCCCGTTGCGGATGACCAGTGACGAAGCCTGCACGACCTGTCACGGCACCGGTGCCGAACCCGGCACCGTTCCCAAGGTGTGCGACAAGTGCCAGGGCTCCGGCATGGTCACCGGTACGTCCGGTGGCGTCTTCGCCATGACCGAGCCGTGCGACAAGTGCCGCGGTCGCGGCATGGTGGTCGAGCATCCGTGTTCGACCTGCCAGGGCTCCGGCCGGGCGCCCTCCAGCCGGACGCTGCAAGTGCGGGTACCTGCGGGTGTCCGGAACGGCCAGCGGATCCGGCTCAAGGGCAAGGGCGGGCGTGGTGAGGGCGGAGCCCCCGACGGTGACCTCTACCTCGTCGTCCACGTCGCCAAGCACCCGGTGTTCGGCCGCAAGGGGGAGAACCTGACGGTCACGGTGCCGGTGGCCTTCGACGAGGCCGCACTTGGCGCCGAGATCCAGGTGCCGACGCTCGATGGCGCACCAGTCAAGATCCGCATTCCGGCCGGGACCCCGAGCGGGCGGACGCTGCGCGCTCGCGGCAAGGGGGCTCCCACCAAAGACGGTGGTCGAGGTGACCTGCTGGTCACGATCGAGGTCGAGGTGCCCAAGGAGCTGCACGGCGACGCCAAGGCGGCGGTCGAAGCCCTGCGCGCCGCACGCGACGGGGCGGACCCCCGCGCGAAGCTGTTCGAGGCGGCGAAACGATGAAGTCGCGTGGAAACGAAAGTGCCCCCGACCGAGGTGGGCCCGCAGACGCAGGGGCCCGCCGTGCAGCGGGCTTCTTCGCAGGCCCCGAACCCGATGCTCGCGTCTTCGTCATCAGCGTCGCGGCGGAGCTGTCGGGTCTACACCCGCAGACGCTGCGCACCTATGACCGCCTCGGCATCGTAGAGGCCGGCCGCACCGAGGGCGGCGGTCGCCGCTACTCCATGCGAGACATCGAGCTGCTCCGCCAGGTTGCCCGGCTGACGGCCGAGGGACTCGGCCTCGAGGGTGTCCGTCGCGTCATCGAGTTGGAGAACCAGGTCGACGCACTCAAGCGCAAGGTCGTCGAGCTGCAGTCCGAGCTGGACGCAGCCCGCCTGGCCATGGGATCTGTCCGCAACCTGCCGGCGCGGCTCGGCGATTCCCAGGTCGTCGTCTGGAGACGCCCGAAGCGCTGATTTCGACGGCCGCGCTGCCGCGCGTCCACCTCGATCACCGGAAAATCGCAGTGCAGGATGGGCACATGGCAACGCGTCGACTTCTTGCTGCGGTGCTGTCAGTCTCGACGCTGGTTCTGACCGGGTGCGGTGGTGTCCCCCAGGTGACGCCGAGGTCCTCGGCATCGGCTGGTCCCGTCGTGCCGACCATCGGTCCCGGGTCGGTCATGACCGACGCCCTCACTGAAGCGCACTGCGTGCGGGCCTCCACCGGCACCTGGACGGCCAACGGTGTCGTCAAGAACACCACCAAGCAGACTCGTTCGTTCGACGTCAACATCTACATCGGTCCGGCCGACGGTGAGGCGGGGGTGGCCCAGGTCGTCACCGTGAAGAAGCTGGCGGCCGGCAAGTCTGCGCCCTGGACGGCCACCGCCGTGCAGGCGACCTCGCCGACCGGGCCCTGTTACATCCGGGTGCGCATCACGAAATAGTCCGGGCTTTGGCCCCCGACGCTCACCGACCAAAGCCTCTGGCGACATCAAAGTTGAGGGGAATAGGCTCAACTTTGGCTCGGTTGATATCGATGACCGTTTACCTTCGGCTCAGGAGATTTCTGTACCCATGGCGCTTGACCTCTCGTCGCTTACGACCCGCAGCCAGCAGGCGCTGGCTTCTGCCGTCCAGTCCGCTGCGGCGGCGGGCAATCCGGCCGTCGAGCCGGTACACCTGCTGGACGCGCTGCTGACCCAGTCCGGTGGCACCACCGGACCACTGTTGGCCGCCGCCGGCGTCGACGGATCGGCTCTGACCGGTGCGGTGCGGGACGAATTGCGGGCCCTGCCCTCGGCCAGCGGCGCCTCGGTCGCCAATCCCGGCTTGTCCCGCGCCTCGCACGAAGTGCTGCAGCGGGCCCAGGACCTGGCTGCCCAACTGGGCGACGAGTTCGTCTCCAGCGAGCATCTCGTCGTCGGGATTGCCACCGTCGACTCGCCGGCCGGCAAGTTGCTGACCGCCGCCGGCGCAACACCCGACGCATTG
This sequence comes from Aeromicrobium sp., assembly GCA_035281505.1. Lineage (GTDB taxonomy): Bacteria > Actinomycetota > Actinomycetes > Propionibacteriales > Nocardioidaceae > Aeromicrobium. Next base: position 5,877 of record DATEDT010000067.1, read on the forward strand.
CAGGCCGCGTTCACTTCGGTCCGGGGCAATGCCCGGGTCACCTCCCAGGATGCCGAGGACACCTACCAGGCGCTGGAGAAGTACGGCGTCGACCTGACCGCGATCGCACGTGAGGGCAAGCTCGACCCGGTGATCGGTCGCGACAGCGAGATCCGCCGCGTCGTTCAAGTGCTCAGCCGCCGCACGAAGAACAACCCCGTCCTCATCGGTGAACCGGGCGTCGGCAAGACGGCCGTTGTCGAGGGACTGGCCCAGCGCATCGTCGCCGGCGACGTGCCCGAGTCACTCAAGGGCCGTCGCCTCATTTCCCTCGACCTCGGCGGCATGGTCGCCGGCGCCAAATACCGCGGCGAGTTCGAGGAGCGGCTGAAGGCGGTCCTCAACGAGATCAAGGCGTCCGAGGGTCAGATCATCACCTTCATCGACGAATTGCACACCGTCGTGGGTGCCGGTGCGGGCGGCGACAGCGCCATGGACGCCGGCAACATGCTCAAGCCGATGCTCGCCCGCGGCGAGCTCCGCATGATCGGCGCCACCACCCTCGACGAGTACCGCGAGCGCATCGAGAAGGATCCGGCGCTGGAACGCCGGTTCCAGCAGGTGTTCGTCGGTGAGCCATCGGTCGAGGACACGATCGCCATCCTGCGCGGACTCAAGGAGCGTTACGAGGCGCACCACAAGGTGTCGATCTCGGACGCCGCCGTGGTGGCGGCTGCATCGCTGTCCGACCGCTACATCCCGGGTCGGCAACTTCCGGACAAGGCGATCGACCTGGTCGACGAGGCGTCCAGCCGGCTGCGGATGGAGATCGACTCCAGCCCGGTCGAGATCGACGAGCTGCGCCGGGCCGTCGACCGGCTGAAGATGGAGGAGCTCCATCTCCAGAACGAGACGGACGAGGCAAGCAAGGACCGCCTGGAGAAGCTGCGGGTCGAGCTCGCCGACAAGTCCGAGACGCTGCGTGGACTCGAGCAGCGGTGGGAAGCCGAGAAGCAGAGCCTCAACGCCGTCGGCGAGATCAAGGAGCGCATCGACGAAGCCCGCATCGCCGCAGAACGTGCGCAGCGCGAGGGCGACCTCGAGACCTCGAGCCGTCTGCTCTACGGCGAGATCCCGGCCATGGAACAGGCGTTGCTGGACGCCCAGGCAGCCGAATCGCACGGTGCCGGCGGCGACGGCGCCAGTGCGGACCTGATGGTCCACGAGGAGGTCACCGCCGACGACATCGCCGAGGTGGTCGCGGCGTGGACCGGTATCCCGACCGGACGTCTGCTCGAAGGCGAGACCGGCAAGTTGCTCCGCATGGAGGACGAACTGGGTCGTCGCCTGATCGGTCAGGAGACCGCCGTCAAGGCGGTGTCGGACGCCGTCCGTCGTTCGCGCGCCGGGATCAGCGATCCCGACCGGCCGACCGGCTCCTTCCTGTTCCTCGGCCCGACTGGCGTGGGCAAGACCGAGCTGGCCAAGACGCTGGCGGAGTTCCTGTTCGACGACGAGCACGCGATCGTGCGGATCGACATGAGCGAATACTCCGAGAAGCACAGCGTCGCCCGACTGGTCGGGGCCCCTCCGGGGTACGTCGGGTACGAAGAGGGCGGACAACTCACCGAGGCTGTCCGGCGCCGGCCGTACTCGGTCGTGCTGCTGGACGAGGTGGAGAAGGCCCACCCCGAGGTCTTCGACATCCTGCTGCAGGTGCTCGACGACGGCCGCCTGACCGACGGCCAGGGCCGCACCGTCGACTTCCGCAACGTCATCCTGATCCTGACGTCGAACCTGGGCTCGGTCTTCCTGGCCGACCCGACGCTCGACGAGCAGGCCAAGAAGGACGCCGTCATGGAGGTCGTGCGGACATCGTTCAAGCCCGAGTTCCTGAATCGGCTCGATGAGGTCGTCATGTTCGACCCGCTGTCGACCGCAGAGCTGACGAAGATCGTCGACCTGCAGTTGGCCTCCCTGGCCAAGCGGCTGGCTGGACGCCGCATCGCTCTCGAGGTCTCGATGCCGGCCAAGGAATGGCTGGCCATCACCGGCTGGGATCCGGCCTACGGTGCACGGCCGTTGCGGCGGCTGGTGCAGCAGGCCATCGGCGACCGGTTGGCGAAGGAGCTGTTGGCGGGCGACGTCCGCGACGGCGACACCGTCAAGGTCGACCTCGATGTCGAGCGCGACGAATTGACCGTCACGTCGGCGTGATCAGTGGCAGCATGAGCCAATGACCTGGCTCATCGCCCTGCTCGGCCTGGCCACCACGGCGCTTGGCGGCTGGTTGGCCGTGGATCCGGACTCGTCGCCGGCCGCGGCCTTCCCGCCGCTCAACGAGCATCTGATCCACGACTCGGCAGCTGCGTTCCTGACCTTCGGAATCGGCCTCCTGCTGGCGGCATGGGTGCCCGCGTGGAGGTTCCCTGTCCTGGCGCTCGCGGCGCTGTGGAACGGACTCCACACGGTCTCGCACATCGTCGATATGGACACCGCCGCCACCCGGAGCGCCGGTGTCTGGACTGCCGTCGAACTCGCCGTTGTGACCGTGGTTCTCGCCGCACTGGCGCTGTGGAGCCGGCGAACGTCCTGATGAGGGGATAGTCGCCCGTGGCCGCATCGGGGACCACCGGCGAGGGCCACCGGGACTTTCGACCATGTACACCGATCCGACGGCGCCCATAGCCTCACAGGGATCTCTCTGTGACCCGGGAAGTTGGCCACCATGGACGTCCTTGAAATAGCTCGCTGGCAGTTCGGCATCACGACCGTCTACCACTTTCTCTTCGTCCCCCTGACGATCGGACTGTCGTTGATCGTCGCGATCTTCGAGACGACGTGGGTGCGCACGCGCAACGAACAGTGGCTGCGCCTCACCAAGTTCTTCGGGAAGCTCTTCCTGATCAACTTCGCCCTCGGCGTGGTGACGGGCATCGTCCAGGAGTTCCAGTTCGGGATGGCCTGGAGCGACTACTCCCGGTTCGTGGGGGACGTGTTCGGTGCACCGCTCGCGGTGGAGGGCTTGCTCGCCTTCTTCCTCGAGTCGACGTTCCTGGGCCTGTGGATCTTCGGATGGGACCGGCTGCCGGCTTGGCTGCATGCGTCAACCATCTGGCTCGTGCACATCGGCACCCTGTTCTCGGCGTGGTTCATCCTCGCCGCCAACTCCTGGATGCAGAACCCGGTGGGCTACCGCTACAACCCGACCACCGGCCGGGCGGAGATGACCGACTTTGCCGCCGTCATGTTCAACGAGGTTCAGCTGGTCACGTTCCCGCACGTGATCACCTCGGCCTATCTGACGGGTGCCGCCTTCGTCGCCGCGGTCGCCATGTGGCACCTGGTTCGCCACGGAGCCGGACCGGACGAGGACCTCTACCGCAAGGCGTTGCGCTTCGGTGCGGTTGCCGTCCTGATCTCCGGCATCGGTGTGGTGATCTCGGGTGACGCGCAAGCCAAGGTGATGACCAAGGTCCAGCCGATGAAGATGGCCGCTGCCGAGGGCCTCTACGACACCCGCACCGGCGCGCCGTTCTCGGTGTTCACCATCGGCTCGTTGGACGGATCCCGCGAGATCTACTCGATCACGGTGCCCGGCCTCCTGTCCTACCTGGCGACCGGCGACGCCGAGGCTGAAGTGGAGGGCATCAACAACCTGCGGTCCAAGTACCGGCAGACCTACGGCGCCGATCCGGGCGAGAAGTACTACTCGCCCGGCGATTACACACCCATCATCCCGGTGACCTACTGGTCCTTCCGGCTCATGATCGGAACCGGGTTCGCCGCCATGGCCGTCGCCGCGGCATTGCTCTGGGTGACGCGCCGCAAGCGCCGGCTGCCGGCTGGCCGGCTTTGGCTGGTGACGGCCGGTGTGCTGCCGCTGCTGCCTCTGCTGGCCAACTCGATCGGTTGGATCTTCACCGAGATGGGCCGTCAGCCATGGTCGGTGTTCGGGGTGCTGACGACGGCGAACTCGGTGTCGCCCAGCGTCAGCGGCGGCGAGATCATGACCTCGCTGATCCTCCTGACCGCGGTCTACGGCGTGCTCGCCGTGATCGAGCTCGGTCTGTTGCTGCGCTACATCAAGGCGGGTGCCGACCCGGTGCCACCGCCCAAGGACCCGACGGCGGACGACCAACCGCTGTCCTTCGCCTACTGAGCGAACGAGAGACAGGATTTTCACGATGGAACTCACCACCGTCTGGTTCGCCCTCATTGCCATCCTCTGGATGGGCTACTTCGTCCTGGAGGGGTTCGACTTCGGCGTCGGCATCCTGCTGCCGGTCCTGGCGAAGGACAACAAGGAGCGTCGGGTCATGATCAACACGATCGGCCCGGTCTGGGACGGCAACGAGGTCTGGCTACTCGTCGCCGGCGGCGCCACCTTCGCGGCCTTCCCGGAGTGGTACGCGACCCTGTTCAGCGGCTTCTACCTGCCGCTCCTGCTGATTCTGCTCGCCCTGATCGTGCGCGGCGTCGCCTTCGAGTACCGCGCCAAGCGGGACAGCGACCGCTGGCGGCTGGGGTGGGACACCGCGATCATCGTCGGGTCGCTGCTGCCGGCGATCCTGTGGGGCGTGGCGTTCGCGAACATCCTGCGTGGTGTGCCCATCGATGCCGAGCACGAGTACGTGGGTGGCTTCTTCAACTTGCTCAACCCGTATGCGCTGCTGGGTGGCGTCATGACCCTGTTGCTCTTCGTGGCGCACGGCGCCATCTTCATCGCGCTCAAGACCGACGGCCCGATTCGCGAACGGGCACGACGTATGGCGGTCAGGGTCGGCGCAGCCGCCGCGGTGGCCGCGGTGGCATTCCTCGGCTGGACCCAGGTACAGACCGGCTCAGCCGGCTCGGCCGTCCTGTTCGTCGTGGCCGCACTCGCGCTCGTTGGTGGCCTGGTGGCTGCGCTGCGCGGCCGGGAGGGTTGGGCCTTCCTCGGCACCGCCACCACCTTGGCGCTGGGGGTCGCGGGGCTTTTCGTGGCGCTCTTTCCGGACGTGATGCCGACCACGCTGCCTGACGGCGTCGGCCTCACCACCACGAATGCGGCCGCGACCGCCTACACGCTGAAGATCATGACGATCGTCGCTGTCATCTTCACGCCGTTGGTGCTCGCGTATCAGGCGTGGACCTACTGGGTCTTCAGGCAGCGCATCTCGGTCCACCACATCCCAGATCTCGCGGTGCCCGGCCAAGCGCGATGAGGCTCACCGATGCGCGGCTGCGGGCGCAGCTGCGGGTGGCGAGCAAGCCCATCGGAACGGTGTTGGTCGGCTCCGCAATGGGCGCCGTCCTCGTGGTGGCGCAGGCGTTCGTTCTGACGGGATTGATCGTGGCGGTCGTGCGCGGGCACGACGTATGGGGCTGGGCGCTCGCCACCCTTGCGGTCGTCGTGGCCAGGGCGGTTGCCTCGCTCGCGGTCGACGTGGCCGCTTCGCATGCCGCCGCCGCCGTCGGCATGGATCTGCGCCGGCGCGCCCTCGGTGCGTCCGTCGGTTCCGTCGACGCTGCGTCCAGCGGTGAGGTGGCGACGTTGGTCACCCGGGGAGTGACCGCGGCCGAGCCGTATCTGACGCGCTATCTGCCGGCGATGGTTCTTGCTGCGACGCTGCCGCTGCTGACTGTGGTGGCCATCGCCACGCAGGACGTGATGAGCGCGGTGATCGTGCTGGCCACGCTTCCGCTCATGCCGGTGTTCGGTGCCCTCATCGGCGTCGCGACGAGGGATCAGGCGCGTGTCCAGTGGCGGGTGATGGAATCGCTGTCGAACCACTTCATCGACGTGATGAAGGGCCTTCCCACGCTGGTCGCGTTCAACCGCGCCACCGCGCAGTCGGCGGTGATTCGCGCCATGACCGAGCGCTATCGGGTGGCGACCCTGAAGACGCTGCGGATCGCCTTCGCGTCGTCGGCCGCCCTCGAACTGGTGGCGACCTTGTCCGTTGCCATCGTGGCGGTGGTTGTCGGCGTGCGCCTCGCCGGCGGCGGTCTCAGTCTGGAGACCGCCCTCGTCGTGCTGCTCCTCGCGCCAGAGGCCTACTGGCCGGTGCGCCGGGCAGGGGCTGAGTTCCACGCCGCCGCGGAGGGCAGCGCCACCTTCGAGAAGCTGGCCGGCCTCGACGGTCACGTCCCGGCGGCCACCGACGAGGCAGCCTGGGACGGGGATCTGGTGTTCCGGGACCTCACGGTCACCTACCCCGGCCGTCGGGTGCCGGCGCTGGCACCGGTGAGCGGGACGATTCCCCGGCGGGGCATCACAGCGATCGTCGGTCCGTCCGGCTGTGGGAAGTCGACCCTGCTGGCGGCGCTCATGGGTCTCTCCGCTGCCGGTGGCGACGTGTGGGTGGGCGCGCGGGGCGCACAAGGCGGAGCGTGGCAGTCACAGGTTGCGTGGGTGCCACAGCGCCCCAGCTTCCCCGGCCGGACTGTCGCGGAAAACCTGCGGCTGGCCCGGCCGTCGGCGAGCGACGATGCGTTGTGGGCCGCCTTGCGCGAGGTTCAGCTGGACGAGCGGGTGCACCGGCTGTCCGGCGGGCTCGACGCCGAGGTCGGGGAGGACGCCGGTGCACTCTCGGCCGGTGAGCGGGCCCGGCTCGCGCTGGCGAGGGTCGTGCTGGCGGGGCGACCGTGGGTCTTCCTCGACGAGCCGACCGCGCATCTGGACCCGACGACCGAACAGGTCATCGCGAACACCCTCGTGAAGCTTGCGCGGAGCTCGGCCGTGGTCGTGGTGGCCCACCGCGGACAGTTGGTCGAACTCGCCGAGCACATCATTCGGCTCCGGCCGCCGGAGCCGTCTGTCCTGGACGGTGGCTCCTCGGGCGCGCCCCGTGCGGTGGCCGTGCCCCAAGCGCCTGAACCTGAGGCAAGCTCGTCACGGGCGCGACTCAGTGCCACCACGGTGCTCGGATCCTTGGCGTCGGCGGCCGGCGTCGCCCTGACAGCAACCGCCGGCTGGCTGATCGTGAAGGCCTCCGAGCAACCGGCGGTGCTCACACTCCTCGTCGCGATCGTCGGGGTGCGCACGTTCGGCCTTGCTCGTCCGGTCTTGCGCTACGCCGAGCGCCTGGTTGGGCACGACGCGGCCCTCCGGTTGCTGGCCGAGCGGCGGGTCCGGGTCTACGACACGGTGGTGCCGCTCACGCCGGGTGCACTCGGTCGCCGCCGCGGCGACGCCCTTGCAGCGATCGTCGACGACGTCGAGAGCGTCGTCGATCGCGAGCTGCGGGTGCGGGTGCCGGTGCGCAGCGCCGCAGGGGTGGCCGTGCTGGGTGCGATCGTCGCGGCCGCGCTGATGCCGTGGGCCGGCGCAGCCGTCGCGGTCACCGCGGTCGTTGCGGGGAGTTGGGCGTTCCTGGTGGCCACGCTGATGGGCAGGGGCGCTGAGCGGGCGACCGTCGCAGCTCGGGCAGAGCTGGCCGACCGAGTCGTTTCGGCGATGCGCAGCGCACCCGAGCTGGTGATGTGGCAGTCCGTCGAGCGGACCACGGCCGAGGTTCTCGTCCCCGCTCAGGGGCTGCGCGCCGCCACGGTTGTCGCCGGCTGGGCGACGGGGGTGGCGCGGGCCGGCGCGTTCGTCATCGTGGGTGTCGGTCTTCTGGTGATGTCCCTCCTCACCGCGCCGGCGGTGGCGTCGGGTGCGCTTTCCGGTCCGATGGCCGCACTGCTCGTGTTGCTCGTCATCGCCCTCGCCGATGTGGCCGTTCCGCTCGCCGACGCCGGTGCCCTGCACAGCCGTACGACCGCTGCCGACCGCCGGTTGGCGACGCTCGAGGCCCGCGAGCCCCTGGTTGGTCAGGCGACGGTGCCCGATCCGCTGCCGGGCGGCCGTGACATTGCCCTGCACAACGTGGCGGCCGGGTGGGGCGATGCGCTGGCACTGCGGAACCTCAGTGTGACGGTGCCGGCCGGCGGGCGGCTGGCCGTGATGGGGCCGTCGGGGTCGGGCAAGAGCACCCTGGCGGCGCTGCTCCTTCGATTCCTGGATCCCCGTGCGGGAGACGTACGGCTCGGCTCGGCGCCGTTGCCGCGACTCGCGTTGGATGACGTGCGCCGCACCGTCGGGCTCGTCGATGACGACCCGCACGTGTTCGCCTCGACGGTCGTCGAGAACGTCCGGCTTGCGCGCCCGGCGGCATCCGACGCGGAGGTGGAGGAGGCGCTGCGGGCTGCGCACCTCGGTGCATGGCTCGACGGCCTCCCCGAGGGATTGCACACCTGGCTGGGCGAAGGGCACGACCAGGTCTCCGGGGGCGAGCGGGCGCGGTTGGCGGTTGCCCGTGCCCTGCTGGCCGACCAGTCGGTTCTCGTCCTCGACGAACCGACCGCGAATCTCGACACCGCCACGGCGGAAGCGGTTGCCGATGAGGTCCTGGGCGCTGCGGCCGACCGCACCGTGGTGTGGATCAGCCATGCGGCAGTCGCGCGCGACCGGATGGACGCCGTGATCGATCTGGGTGAGCCGGCGACCAGCCCGTAGTCTGCAGCAATGGTTGGTACCCGGGAGTGGTTGGACCGCACGCGTGGCGCGTTGAGCAGGCGGGAGCGGCTGGCGCATCAGGCCGCCGCCATCGCGGTGCTCACGGCCGACCTGTCGAGCCGCTTGCGGTTCCGTCGTGCGTCCGGAGCCGCGGGTCTCGAGGTCGATCTGACGCCGCCGGCCACCGACCTGGTGCGTGCGACGACTGCATGGGCGCAGCAGATCCACGCACCGTGGCTGCTGCGACACAGCCTGCGTACGTGGGAGTTCGGCCGCCTGTTCGGTCAGCTCGATGCCGTCGAGGCAGACGCGGAGACGCTGTATCTGGCGTGCCTGCTGCACGACGTGGGCCTCACCGAGGACTACCGGATCCCGCACGGTGACGCGGGCCAGGCGTGCGCGTGCTTCGCCGCGCACGGCGCGCATGTCTCGGAGGCCAAGTTGCTCGAGCTCGGGGCGAGCCCGCTTCTCGCCTCTGAAGTCGCCGACGCCATCGGGATGCACCTCAACGCCCGCGTGGGCGCGGAGTCCGGGGGCGTGGCAGCGCTGGTCAACCGGGGCGCGGCACTCGATGTTGTCGGCGTGCGAGCGTCGGATCTGGGCCGACGGCTGATTCGTGAGGTGTTGGAGCGTCATGACCGCACCGGGTTTGCCGATCAGCTGCTCGATGTTTTGCGCGTGGAGGCTGCGGAACGGCGGTCAGCGCGTATGGGGAGCTTCTTCGGGGTCGGGTTCGGTCCGGCCATCCGGCTCAATCCGTTGAACGCGCTGTGATGGGATGGGTGCATGAGTTCGGAGTCGACTAGCCAGCGGCCGGCGCACCCGCGGCCCAGCATCGTGACGCTGGCGTGCGTGTTCGTTGCGGTCACGGCGTTCCTGACGCTCACCGAACTGGTCGCTGCCCTCATGGATTGGGCCACGGTCGACATGCAGAAGGGGCTTCAGCCGGTTCTTCAGCAGCTGGCGGCTGTCGGCGCGGTCCTCACGATGGCAGAGGTCCTGCAGTACCTCCGTTGGTTCTTCCTGGCGATGGTGCCGTTCTCGGTTGCCGCCATGGTGTTCGCCATCTATGCGCTTCGCGGCGACCGGACAGCGCGGGTGATGACCACGATCCTGGCGATCGCGGCCGGCGTCGTCTCGTTGCCCATCGGAGTCTTCGGTGTCCTGCAGGCCTCCATGCTCTTTCTCGCCGCCGGCGCGCTCTGGACGTCGGACGCCCGCCGCTGGTACCGCGGTGAGCCACCTCCCGAGGCCGCGGCGCCCCCGATTGCCGAGCCGGGGTTGCTCAGTGCCCCCGCACCCGCCGAGGCGGCGGCGCCAGTGCCCGTTGCCGCACCCGCGGGCGAACGCCCCACGTCGGTGATGACGGCTGCGCTGCTCGCGATCCTCGGGTCCGTGGGAGCGGCCGGGTTCGCGACGCTCTACCTGGTCGTGCACACCTTTGCTCGCGCCGCATACGTCGAGGCGGTGAAGACCGGTCCGTTCAGCGACCTGCTGACCGAGCGGGAACTGGAGATCGCGATGCAGGTCTCGTTCTGGGCCTCCGTGGTGATCCTGCCGCTCGCTCTCCTCGGGATTCTCGGCGGCCTTGCGCTGCTCGGCCGACGTGGCGTCGGCCGCACGGCCACGCTGGCGTGGGCATGGGTGACCGCGGTGCTCGGCCTGGTCATGCTGCCGGTCGGCCTGCTGGCCACGGCCGGCGCCGCGGCCGTGATCGTGCTGCTCCTGCGCGACGATGCCCGCCGGTGGACGGCATCGCGCTGACGATTTGGTGCCGAGGTTCGCGTGGCTGCGCGCCACTCCGATCGCTCGTCGCTCAGACCCCACATGGCGCTTTTGGCCCACGCGGGCCACGCATTCCGTCGCGATAACCTAGGCCGCATGTCCCAGCCTCCCGCCGTCTTCAAGAAGCGCCCGCACGTCGTCGTCGTCGGAGGTGGGTTCGGTGGGCTGTCCGCAGTCCGTAGTCTCCGCAGGGCAGACGTCGACATCACGCTGATCGACCGGCATACGTACAACACGTTTCATCCGTTGCTGTACCAGGTCGCCACGGCGAGCCTGAATCCCGGCGACATCACCTGGTTCCTGCGTGCCATTCGCTCCCGGCAGAAGAACGTCAACTTCCTCAAGGGCATCCTTCTGACGATCGACCATGATGCCCGGACGTTGGGTCTGCACGGCGGCGTCACGGTGGCGTACGACTATCTGGTGCTCGCCAACGGTGTGACGGCGAACTTCTTCGGCACCCCGGGCGCCGAGGAGTTCGCGCAGCCGCTGTACAAGCGCTCCCAGGCTTTGGCGGTCCGCGACCGGCTGTTCGCCTACCTGGAGGAGGCAGCGATCAACGGGCAGGACGAGGACCTGCGCATCGTCGTGGTCGGTGGCGGACCGACTGGCGTGGAGACGGCCGGTGCCTTCGCCGAGTTCCGCAACGAGAGCATGCCGGTGACCTATCCCGAACTGGACCGGGAGAAGATCCACGTCACGCTGGTCGAGGCCGCTGACGGTGTGCTCATGCCGTTCAAGGATCGGCTGCGCAAGTACGCCCGCAAGTCGTTGGAGAAGCGTGCGGTCGACCTCCGCTTCAACACCCTCGTGAAGGAAGTCCGCGAGGACGGCGTGCTCGTCGAGCACGACGGCCATCAGGAGTTCCTTCCGGCCGGCCTGACGGTGTGGGCAACCGGCGTCACGGCACACGACACGGTCAAGGAATGGAACGTGCCGCAGGGTCGCGGTGGGCGGATCGAGGTCGATGACCACCTGCGGGTGCGTGGCTTGCGCCGGACCTACGCGATCGGCGACATCGCCGTCGACCCGGACAACCCGCTGCCGCAGCTCGCGCAGCCGGCGCTGCAGGGCGGCAAGTACGTCGCCTCGGTGATCAGGGCCGACCTCAAGGGCAAGCGTGAGCCGGGCCCGTTCAGGTACTTCGACAAGGGCATCATGGCGACGATCGGGCGGGCATCCGCCGTGGCCGAGCTCCAGATCCCGTGGTCCGGCAAGAGCATCCCGATCAAGGGCTTCTTCGCGTGGATCACCTGGGTCGTCCTGCACGTCGCGTACCTGCTCGGCAACCGCAACCGACTGGCCACCATGATCAACCTGAGCAGCAAGTACTTCTTCCGCGGCACGCACAACGCGATCGTGGGCGAGAGCCCCTACATCGTGGCCAAGAACAAGTTGGCCATCGGCGTCTCGCCGGCCGACTCGGTCCTGACCGCGGACGAGATCGAGGCCGAGCTCGCTGCGGAGAACGACGAGACGACCCCGGGCGTCACAGGCTGACGGATCGTGCCTCGTGGAACTCGGGGCTGGCAGTGATGGTGGCGAGGACCTCGGCTGGGACGGGGCGATCGGTGGTCACCAGCAGGACGGCTTCGTCACTTGCCTCGTCACCGGCCTCGGACTCCAAGCCGACGGCTGCTGAAGCGATGTTGATCCCGGCGTCACCTAGCGCCGTCCCGAGTCGGCCGAGCATGCCCGGTTGGTCCTTGTAGCGGACGATCGCGACGTGGTCGGCCAACTGGACGTTGAACCGGGCGCCCCAGGCTTCCAGCAGGTGCGGCCGATGGTGCCGGCCGAGCACCGTGCCGACGACCCGCGTCGATGATCCGCCGGCGGTCGCCGTCACCCGGACGAGGTCGGTGAAGTCGCGTGCCTTCGGTTGATTGGTTGCCGACACGGCGAGGCCACGTTCGGCGGCGAACGGCAGCGCGTTGACGTCGTTGACCGCGGTCTCCGTGTGTCCGGCCAGGGCGCCCTTCACCGCCGCGATGGTGAGCAGTCGGGTGTCGCGCTCGGCGATATGGCCGAGGTACTCAACCGCGATGCCGTCGAGGGCCGACGTCGGTGCGAGGCCGGCCGCGAGGCGGCCGAGCGCCGAGCACAGGACGAGGAAGGGGCCCACGGCTTCGAGGTCGTCGGCGGCGATCGCGGGCACGTTCACCGCGGTCGTCACGGGTCCGCCGGTCAGGGCCGCGACCACCTGCTCGGCAGCCTGGTAGCCGGCGCGATCGGTGGCCTCGCTCGTCGAGGCGCCGAGGTGGGGCGTGACGATGACTCGCGGATGGCCGAACAGCGGGTGCTCGGTGATGGGCTCGCTGCGGAAGACGTCGAGAGCGGCGCCGGCGACCTTGCCGGACTCAAGCGCGTCGGCGAGCGCGGCGTCGTCCAGGAGCGGCCCGCGCGCCACGTTGAGGATGCGTACGCCGTCCTTCATGGCCGCGAACGCCTTGGCGTCGAGGAAGTTCTCCGTCTCCGGCGTCTTCGGCAGGTGGATGGTGATGAAGTCGGCGGTCTCATAGATGTCCTGCGGCGTCTCCGCCCGCTCGACGCCGAGATCGCCGAACCGCTCCTCGGCGAGGAAGGGATCGAACGCGACGACGCGCATGCCGAATCCCTTCGCCCGGGCGGCGACGAGTTGGCCGATGCGGCCGAACCCGAGGATGCCGAGCACCTTGCCGTGGAGTTCGACGCCGGTGAACTTGCCACGTTCCCATGCGCCGCCGGAGAGGGACGCGTGGGCCTGCGGAATGTTGCGGGCCAGAGCGAGCAGCAGCGCCATGGTGTGCTCGGCGGCTGTCACGACGTTCGACTGCGGCGCGTTCGCGACGATCACGCCCTGACGGGTTGCGGCATCGACATCGACGTTGTCGACGCCCACGCCGGCGCGGCCCACCGCCTTGAGCCGGGTGGCGTTGGCGAGCAGGGCGGCGTCGACCTGCGTGGCCGAGCGGATCAGGATTCCGTCGTAGTCGTCGATCCGTGCTTCCAGCTCCTCGCGGGTCCATGTGGTGCCCAGTTCGACGTCGAATCCGGCGTCGCGGAGCAGGTTGATGCCGGATTCGCCGATGTTCTCCGCTACGAGCACCTTCACTTGGACACGCTCGGGTCGTTGGCGATCACCCAGTCGATGCAGGCGGTGAGTGCCTCGACGTCCCCCGGGTCGACCGCGGGGAACATCCCGACACGCAGCTGGTTGCGGCCGAGTTTGCGGTACGGCTCGGTGTCGACGATGCCGTTGGCGCGCAGTGTCGTGGCGATCGCGGCCGCGTCGATCTCGTCGGCGAAGTCGATGGTGCCGACGACGAGCGAGCGGTGCGCTTCGTCCACGAACGGGCTTGCCGCGTCCGACTTCTCGGCCCAGGCGTACAGGTGCGACGACGACGTGGTGGTGCGTTCGACGCAAAAGTCGAGGCCGCCGCCGGCCAACATCCAGTCGATCTGCTCGGCCAGCAGGAACAGCGTGGCGAGGGCCGGGGTGTTGTACGTCTGGTTGAGTCGCGAGTTGGAGATCGCCGTCGTGAGCGAGAGCGACTCGGGGATCCAGCGGCCCCCACCGTCTGCGGCAATCTCCTCGGCGCGGCCGATGGCTGCCGGGCTGAGCGCGGCCAGCCACAGGCCGCCGTCGGAACCGAACGACTTCTGCGGCGCGAAGTAATAGGCGTCGGCTTGGCTGACGTCGACGGGCAGGCCGCCGGCGCCGGACGTCGCGTCGATCAGGACGAGCTGGCCGTCGGAGCCGGCTGGCCGTTGGACTCCGAGCATCGCGCCGGTCGAGGTCTCGTTGTGGGCCCAGGCGATGCTGTCCACGTCCGGGTCGGTGGCCGGCGCCGGCGCGGTTCCGGGATCGGAGCTGACGACGATGGGGTCCTCGAGGTGCGGGGCGCCCTTGGCGACGCCGGCGAACTTCGCGGTGAACTCACCGAAGGTCAGGTGCAGCGAGCGCCGCCGGATGAGGCCGGCTGCGGCGACGTCCCAGAAGGCTGTGGACCCGCCGTTGCCAAGGACGACCTCGTAGCCGTCGGGGAGGCTGAACAGTTCGGTCAGGCCCTCGCGCACCCGTCCGACGACGTCCTTGACCGGGGCCTGCCGGTGGGACGTTCCCATCCACGCGTTCAGGCTCGGGAACTTGTCCAGCGTCTCCGGCCGAACCTTGGAGGGGCCGCAGCCGAAGCGTCCGTCGGCGGGCTTGAGGTCAGCGGGGATCTGTGGAGCATCGGTCACCCGGCCGACTCTATTGAAAAGGGGCAACCGGCGCACTCAGACCAGCACGTCGCGGAGCAGAGCCGCCGTGCGCGCGTACGTTCCCGGGCAGGCGCTCTCCCGTGGGCCGGCCACGTTCAACACGACAGCACCGGTGAGTGTGGTAAGCCACGCCAGCGTTGCCTCAACTTCTCCGGGCGTGACGAGCACGGGCCGGCCGAGCTCCCGGGCGGTTTCGATCGTCAGTCTGGTCCCGGACGAGGGAGTCGACCCATCCCAGACGATGAGCGTTGCGTCACTGTCGCGCACATTGAGGCGGGTGCGCACCGCTGGCTCAGACTCGGTGGTCGCGGTCAGTTCCCGGTAGACCGCCAGGAGCCCCGGCGGCTCGGGCAAGTCCTCGGCCCAACCGCCGGCAGGGCACCACCCGCCGTAGTCGATGCCCTGCTCGATCGCGACGTCGAGCGCGGCACGGTCAGCTCCGGTCTGACCGCCTGAGACGATTTGCGAGATGATCCGTGCATCGCTGGCCGCTTGCGCGCTCACGTCGGCAGGTTACGCGCAGCACCCAGGCCGGCGGCGATCGCGCGAACCTACCCCGAGCGAGCGCCGGTTAACGTTGCATGGTGACGCGATTCTCCACCCGGGCTCTGAGCCGACGAGCCGTCGCCGTCCTGGTCGTGGTCGTCCTTGGTGTGACGGGCTGTGGGAAGGCCGGGGTGTCCAGTTCCCACGAGCGGCAAGCATCGCCCACCGGCCACCAAGCCGCGCCATCCGATGCCGGCGCGGACGTCAGGGCAGAGTCGATCCTGATGCAACCGGCCGATGGGCGGTCGCCGACGCTGGCGGTCGTGGTGATTCACGGCGGCTCGTGGGGAGGATCCGCACCTGAGCTCATTGCACGCGCAGCCACCGTCGCTGCATTGCTCCCGGCCAAAGGTTGGGCTGCGGTCGTGGCGGCTTATCGCGCCGGGCCAGGGGGGCTGGAAGATCTGCTCATTCAGTACGACGACCTGCGCCGACGGCTTCCCGGCACGCCGATCTGTTTGGTCGGTGAATCTGCAGGCGGGCATCTCGCCCTGATGATCGCCGCGCGCCGCAGCAGCGTGCGCTGCGTCATCAATGAGGCCGGCCCGACTGACCTCGCCGGTCTCCGCAGCGGGCCCAGTCCGTCGCCCGCCGGGTATGAGATCGCTGCGCGCGTCTTCGGCGAGCAGAATCTAGGTCGGTGGAGCCCGATCCGCTCGGCCGGCCGCATCCGGGCGCACATCTTCCAGGTGGTTGCGGCGAACGATCGGTTGGTGCCGCCGATTCAGGGCGAGCGGTTGAACGCCTTGGTTCGGCACGGCACGCTGCGAGTCCTCAATCCTGGATCCACCTTCTTCGTCCATTCGACGGTGGATGCTGCACAGTTGGCCGAGGTGAGGGACGAGGAGATCGAGTTCCTTGCCGATTTCGCCAAGAACCCGGCGCGGGAGTGACGCACAACGCGACTGGCCAGCCTGCTAAACGTTCCTTCGGTATTGGCCGCCGACCTCGAAGAACGCCTCGGTGACCTGACCGAGTGTGCACACCCGGGCCGCGTCCATCAGGACGCCGAAGATGTTCTCGCCGCTCGTTGCGGCCTCCTTGAGCCGAGCGATGGCCGCGGTCGCCTCGGCCTGATGCTTGCTGCGGAACGTCGTCACCCGGTCGAGCTGCGATTGCTTCTCGGCCTCGCTCGCGCGACGCAGCTCGACGACGTGGTCGGGCTCACCGCCCGGATTGATGAACGTGTTCACGCCGATGATCGGGATCGTCCCGTCGTGCTTGCCCTGTTCGTAGAGCATCGACTCGTCCTGGATCCGGCCTCGCTGGTAGCCGGTCTCCATGGCGCCGAGGACCCCACCGCGTTCGCTGATGCGGTCGAACTCGGCGAGCACCGCCGACTCGACGAGATCGGTGAGTTCGTCCACCAGGTACGAACCCTGCAGCGGGTTCTCATTCATCGACCAGCCGAACTCGCGGTTGATGACGAGCTGGATCGCCAGGGCCCGCCGCACCGACTCGTCGGTCGGGGTGGTGATGGCTTCGTCGTAGGCGTTGGTGTGCAGGCTGTTCGCGTTGTCCTGCAGCGCAAGCAGTGCCTGCAAGGTCGTGCGGATGTCGTTGAATGCCATCTCCTGCGCGTGCAGCGAGCGGCCGGAGGTCTGCACGTGGTACTTGAGCTTCTGGCTGCGTTCGTTCGCCTGGTACTTCTCACGCATCGCGATCGCCCAGATGCGGCGCGCAACACGACCGAGGACCGTGTACTCCGGGTCCATGCCGTTGCTGAAGAAGAACGAGAGGTTCGGGGCGAAGTCGTTGATGTCCATGCCGCGGGCGAGGTACGTCTCCACGTACGTGAACGCGTTGGCCAGCGTGAACGCAAGCTGGCTGATGGGGTTCGCCCCTGCCTCGGCCATGTGATAGCCGGAGATGGACACCGAATAGAAGTTCCGCATCTCGTTGTCGATGAACCATTCCTGGACGTCGGCCATGCAGCGCAGGCTGAACTCGGTCGAGAACAGGCAGGTGTTCTGGCCCTGGTCCTCCTTGAGGATGTCGGCCTGGACGGTGCCGCGCAGGGTACGCAGTGTGTCGGCGCGCAGTTCAGCGCGCTCCTCCGGGTTCGGCTCGCGGTGATGCTCGGCGCGGAAGCGTTCCTCGGACTGGTCGATGGCGGTGTTGAGAAAAAACGCGAGGACCGTCGGGGCGGGCCCGTTGATCGTCATCGACACCGAGGTGGACGGCGCCGACAGGTCGAAACCGTCGTAAAGGGCTCTCATGTCGTCCAACGTCGCGACGCTCACGCCCGACGTGCCGACCTTGCCGTAGATGTCCGGCGGCGTTGCCGGGTCGCGGCCGTACAAGGTCACCGAGTCGAACGCAGTCGACAGGCGGGTGGCCGGTTGTCCTTCGGACAGCAGCTTGAACCGGCGGTTGGTGCGGAACGGGTCACCCTCGCCGGCGAACATCCGTGCCGGGTCTTCGTCCTGACGCTTGTGCGGAAAAACGCCGGCGGTGAACGGGAAGCGGCCCGGCAGATTCTCGCGACGCCAGTAGCGCACCAGTTCGCCGGCGTCCTCTGTGCGCGGCACCGCGACCCGAGGGATCCGTGTCCCGCTGAGCGACGTCCGGCCGGGGTCGGCGTCGTAGGTGGCAACGACCTCAGGCCATTCGGCCAGCTGGTCGCGCACCTCGGTGGGGAGCTCGACCTCGACCTCGACGTCGGCGCCCAGCTCGCGTACGCGGGTCACGGCTTGCGCGGAGCGCGCTGCCTCGGCGAGCTGGTCTGTTTCGGCATGGAAGCCACGGACGGTCTCGCTGATCTCGGAGAGGTAGCGAATCCGATCGGCCGGCACGATCGCGTTGATGCTGGTCGACGACTTGGTCTCCACCCTCGGCAGGACGCCGGGCTCGAAGCCGAGCAGCCGCGCGAGCTCCTGGTAGAGCGCAGTCACTCCGTCGTCGTTGAAGGTCGCCGCGGACGTGCCGAAGACCGGCATGTCCTCCGGCCTCGACGAGAACGCCTCGCGGTTGCGGATCAGCTGGCGGGCCACGTCGCGCATCGCGTCGGCGGCACCGCGGCGCTCGAACTTGTTGATCGCGACGACGTCGGCGAAGTCGAGCATGTCGATCTTCTCCAACTGTGACGCCGCGCCGAACTCCGGCGTCATGACGTACAGGGAGGTGTCTACGAACGGTGTGATGCCCGCGTCGCCCTGGCCGATGCCCGGCGTCTCGACAATGACGAGGTCGAACCCAGCCGCCTTGAACACGCTGATCACGTCGGCGAGGTTGTCCGGGATCTCGTGGCCACCTCGGGTGGCGAGCGATCGGAAGTAGGTCTTGCCCGAGGCGAGCGCGTTCATGCGGATGCGATCGCCGAGCAGGGCACCCCCGCCGCGGCGGCGGGTCGGGTCGATGGCCACGACGGCGACACGCAACTCGTCGCTGTGGTCGGTGTGGAAGCGGCGGACGATCTCGTCGGTCAGCGAGCTCTTGCCGGAGCCGCCCGTCCCGGTGATGCCCAGGAC
>DATEDT010000068.1:0-5101 GCA_035281505.1 Aeromicrobium sp.
GTGACGACGACCGATCGAACCGGCGCCGCGGATCACCACACGGGAGTTCGAGTCGTCAGCACGAGCCGACGGCTCCAGAGTCGCCACAGGGAAACACTCTCACGCGACAGACACACAGCGTCGAACCTGTGCAGGGCGAACTCCCGTTGAGTTCTGGACCATATGATGAGGGTGGCTTGTGGGCCGGCCGGTACAGATGCCACAAACGTGAGCGAGACGGAGTGCGTCCGATGTCGAACGGGTCAGGATCGGGGGCCGAAGCCTCTTCGGAGGCGACCCACGCGGCTCGCTCTCCCATTGCATCAAGTTCGGCGTCCCTGCTCGATGCGCTTCGTGTGATCGACCTCGGAGCTCTTGGCATCTGCTGCCTCACCGATGACACAGGCCGGCTCACCGGCGTCCTCACCGACGGCGACGTCCGCCGGGCGATTCTCGCCGGGCACGACCTGGAGTCATCGGCTCAGGCCCACGCGACGAAGGACCCTCAGACGGTGTCCGCGGGGACCCCGCGTGCCCACGTTCTCGACCTGATGAGTGCACGGCGGCTTTCGGCCATCCCGGAGATCGACGAGGAAGGGCACGTCCTGCGCGTGCACAGCCTGTCGGAGGTCGTGGGGCCGAGAACGCTGCCGAACTCCGCCGTCATCATGGCCGGGGGGAAGGGGACCCGGTTGGGGTCCATCGCCCAGGACACTCCCAAGCCGTTGATGTCCGTCGCGGGTCGGTCCATCCTGGAATGGATCATCCTGGGGCTCGTCGGTGACGGCATCCACCACGTGTACGTCAGCGTCAATCACCTCGCCGACCAGGTCGTCGACCATCTCGGTGACGGGTCCCAGTTCGGCGTTCGCATCGAGTACCTGCGCGAAGACCCGGACAAGCCGCTCGGAACGGGCGGATCGCTGGCGCTCATCGAGGATCGGCCCACCGATCCCCTGCTGGTCATCAACGGTGACGTGCTGGTCGAGTTCGACGCTCGAGAGCTGCTGCAGTTCCACCAGGCATCCGGCGCTCGGATCACGATGGGTGTGCGCCAGTACACCCATTCGGTGCCGTTCGGCGTCGTTGAGACGACCGCAGACGATCGGGTCGCGCGCATCGTGGAGAAGCCCGACCTCCAGGTGACCGTCAACGCGGCGGTGTACTGCATCGAGCCTGACCTCATCGACGAGGTACCGACCGGAACCATGTCCCACATGCCGGATCTGGTCCAGCGATGCCTCGACACCGATCAGCCCGTCGTGGCGTGGCCGATCACCTCCGACTGGATCGATGTCGGGACGCCCGCAGACCTGGCTCGTGCGAAGGGAATGGCATGAACGACTTGTCCGCGCAGTTGGGTGGCAAGAAGGTCCTCGTCACCGGTTCCGACGGATTCATCGGCAGCCACGTCGTGGAGACGCTGCTGGGCCTCGGGGCGCAGGTCCGTGCATTCGCCCTGTACAACTCATTCGGATCGTTGGGATGGCTGGACAGCTCGACGCCCTTCAGCGCCGCTTTGGACAGCGGTCAGGCCGAGTTCGTCCTGGGCGACATCCGCGATGCCGAGCACGTTGCCGAATCGGTGCGCGGTGTCGACATCGTGTTGCATCTGGCCGCCCTGATCGCGATCCCCCACTCGTACTCCGCACCGCGCTCGTACGTCGACACGAACGTCACCGGCACGCTGAACGTCCTGGAAGCCGTCCGCCGGCACGGCACCCAACGCCTGGTCCACACCTCCACCTCCGAGGTCTACGGCACACCGGAGACCGTGCCCATCACCGAGGACCACGCGCTCCGCGGCCAATCCCCGTACTCGGCCACCAAGATCGCCGCCGACAAGCTCGCCGAGTCGTACGCGCTCTCGTTCGGGACTCCGGTGACGGTGCTGCGCCCGTTCAACACCTTCGGTCCGCGCCAATCGACCCGGGCGGTCATCCCCACGATCCTCTCTCAGCTGCTCGCCGGGGCACCTCAGCTTCGCCTCGGCTCACTGCATCCCAAGCGCGACTTCACCTATGTCACCGACACGGCGTCGGGCTTCGCGCA
The DNA here is from genome assembly GCA_035281505.1 of Aeromicrobium sp. GTDB lineage: Bacteria > Actinomycetota > Actinomycetes > Propionibacteriales > Nocardioidaceae > Aeromicrobium. The sequence goes on from DATEDT010000068.1 coordinate 2,032, forward strand.
CGCGGCCGTGGCCGATCTCGCCCCCGGGACCACCGTGCAGCTGGGCACCGGACGCACTGTGTCGGTCGGCGAGATCGTCGACCTGGCCATCAAGCTCACCGGTGCCGAAGCCGAGGTCGTCACCGAGGACGAGCGGATCCGGCCGGACGGTTCGGAAGTCGAGATCCTGCTGTCCGATCCGACCCGGGCCAAGGAGTTGCTCGGCTGGGAACCGAAGGTCGACCTGGAATCAGGCCTGGAACGCACGGCCGCGTGGATCCGCGACTCCGTCGACCTGACCGCGACCCACCGCTACCACCGATGACGGGAGCTTCCGAGGCCCACGCGCCCGGCGCACCGGCACCCGCGGGAACGATTCCGCTGGCGGTGCCGAACGTGAGCACCGCCGAACGCGATGCCGTCCTGGCCGCCATCGACTCCGGCTTCGTGTCATCGGTCGGCCCGCAGGTCGCAGAGTTCGAGCGCGAGTTCGCGTCCCTGGTGGGCTCGCGGCACGCTGTGGCGACGGCCAGTGGAACGGCGGCACTCCATGTCGCCATGCGTCTGGCGGGAGTCGGGCCGGGAGACGAGGTCTTCGTCTCCGATTTCACGTTCATCGGTTCGTCGAATCCGGTGGCCTATCAGGGCGCCGACGTCGTGCTCGTCGACTCCGATCCGACGTCATGGACGATGGACCCCGACCTGCTGGAAGCCGAGCTGGCCCGCCGCGCGGCATCGGGCGAACGCCAACCCAAAGCCATCGAGCTCGTCCACATCCTCGGACAACCCGCCGACGGGCATCGGGTGGCTCAGCTCGCCGAACAGTACGGCGTCACGCTGATCGAGGATTCGGCCGAAAGCCTCGGCGCCGGCTGGATCGACGCCGAGGGCGGCTTCACCCACACCGGGACGATCGGCACGATCGGCGCGTTCTCGTTCAACGGCAACAAGATCGTCACCGCCGGCGGCGGCGGAATGCTCGTGACCGACGACGACGACCTCGCGGCCCGCGCACGGCACCTGACCACGCAGGCGAAGGTTCCCGACGTCGGGTACCTGCACGACGAGGTCGGATACAACTACCGGCTCACGAATCTGTCGGCTGCGTTCGGCCTGGCTCAGCTTCGACGGCTCCCCGAGTTCGTGAGCGCCAAGGTCCGCATCGCGCAGCGCTACGACGAGGCCTTCGCCGACCTGCCGCTGACGCTCCCGCCGCGGGTTGCCGGGACCGTCTCGACCTTCTGGCTCTATTCGGTGCTCTTGGCCGACGAGAAGCAGCGCGACCGCACCGCGGACCACCTGGCCTCGCTCGGCATCGGCGCGCGGGCCGTGTGGCGCCCGCTTCACCTCCAGCCGCCCCTGCGCGAGGCCAAACGGCTGGGCGGTCAGGTGTCCGAAGACCTGTTCCGGCGCGGGCTGTCGCTGCCGTGCTCGACCAACTTGACCGATGCGGACCAGGACCGCGTCATCGACGCCGTCCGGTCGGCGCTCAGCTCCTGACGTCGACGAACGGCTTCGCCCGAGGCGGTGCGTCAGCCAGCACCACCGCGGCGATGCGCTGCGCAGCCGTGCCGTCGCCATAGGGGTTGGCGACGCCGCGCGCCCGCTCGCCGAACTCAGGATCGAGTGCCGTGGCCAGGGCCGCCCTGACGGCTTCGGCTCCCTCAGCGGACCAGACGACGTTGTCGCCGCGGAGCCGGCCGCGCTGCCGTTCGCCGATGTCGACCGCCGGCACGCCGACACTCGCCGCCTCGATGACGCCCGACGACGAGTTGCCGACGACCACGTCGCAGGAGGCCAGCATCCGCGGATAGCCGCGGCCGAGCGACTCGATGACGATCAGTGACTCATCCGCCGCGGCAACCTCGTTCAACGCGCCGAGGATCTCCTCGCGGCCGACGTCGAATCCCGGGTGCGTTGCCACGACGGTTCCACACGCGGCAAGGGTGGCTTCGAGCGCTTCGCTCGCCCACCGCCGGGTCTGCGCTGCCGGAACTGCCGTGGGCGGGTGATAGGTGAAGAGCGCGAGTGGCCGCACCACCGGCCGGCCGACAAGGTCGGCCAGCGCATCGTCGTCCGCGCGGTCGAGCCCCACGAAGCGGTCCAGGCCCGGTGCACCGGTGACGTGAACGCGGTCGTCCTGCTCCCCCATCTGCCGGAGGCGGTCCGCGGCATCCCTCGAGGCCACACAGTGCAGGTCGGCGAGCTTGGTGACGGCATGCCGCACCCGCTCGTCAATCACGCCCTCGGTGACCTCCCCGCCGTGCAGGTGCACGATCGGGACTTCGGCGAGGAAGAACTGTGGGACGACGAACAGCAGCTCCCAGCGGTCTCCCAGCACGACCAGGCGGTCGAAGGACGTTCGGTCCAGCAGGTCGGCCAGCCCGGCCGTGATGGCCCTCCCCTGCTCGCGCTGGACCACCGACGTCACGGCCTCGACCGGTGTGGCGAGCTGCTCCACGGGCAGGGGCATGTCGAGCTCGGCCATGACGAGGTCGACGAGACCCTGGGCATCGAACGCGACCCCGGTCAACAGCGTCGGTTCGGCTCCGGCGCCGACGAGCGCGCGGACAACCGGAAGGAGTGGTCCGAGGTCGGCCCGAGTCCCGACAAAGACCGCGACCTTCACGGCATCTCCACGTCGTCGGTGGTGACCGGATCAGCTGCCCGAACCAGGCGGGTGACGCGCGCGCCGACGATGTCGACCGCCGGCGAGATGCCCAGCTCGGGGCGCAGGGCGATGACGTCGGCCGGACCCACAACCTCGCCGACCTGCAGGTCTCTGGCTGCGTGCCACGACCGCCGGACGACCGGAGCGACCTCCTCCTCAGCCGGCATCCGCCGTTTCACGCCGTCACCGAGCGCCGCGGAAGCTTCCCGGGCGACAGCCACGTAGTCGGCGAACTCGGCCGGTTCGGCACTGGCCACATGGTCCGGGCCCGGCAACGCGCGGTCCGTCGTGAAGTGCTTCTCCAGGACGGTCGCGCCCAGGGCCACGGCGGCGATCGCCGTCGTGGTGCCGACGGTGTGGTCGGACCAGCCCACCGGCACGCCGTGCGCCTCCCGAAGCGCAGGGATGACCCGCAGGTTC
>DATEDT010000069.1:0-23609 GCA_035281505.1 Aeromicrobium sp.
GAGAAGCTCACCGTGCCGGCCGACGTGCTGGAGTTCATCGCCAGCCGCGTCCAGACCAACATCCGTGAGCTCGAAGGTGCGCTCATCCGGACCACGGCCTTCGCCAACCTGCAGAAGGTTCCGGTCGATCTCTCACTCGCCCACATCGTGCTCAAGGACCTGGTGGCCGAGGGCGACGAACCCGAGATCACGGCGAGCATGATCATGGCTCAGACCGCGGCTTACTCCGACTTCAGCATCGACGAGCTGTGCGGACCGAACCGCACCCGCAATCTCGTCCTCGCCCGCCAGATCGCCATGTACCTGTGCCGCGAGCTGACGCAGCTCTCGCTGCCGAAGATCGGCGAGGAGTTCGGTGGCCGCGACCACACGACCGTCCTGCATGCGGACAAGAAGATCCGCACGCTCATGGCCGAGAAGCATGCCGTCTACAACCAGGTCACCGAGCTGACCAACCGCATCAAGAACCAGGCCCGCGGCCGGGCCTGACCCGCCTCGACGCCCGCGTGACGCACCCTTCCTTTCCCACAGACTGGGGATAGGAATGTGGGAAACAGTGGACCAATCGTGGATTGTTGTTACGCATCGGTGAACAACATGTGAAGCACCTCACACAATCCCCAGCGAAAAGGGTCGGTTGGGGATGCCAGGATCACCACCATCCACAGGCAAAACGTTGGCATTGCAGCCAGAAACCGGGTTATCGACAGAATCCACACCAGTGACTACGACTACGAATCCCTTATATGCATCACAAGGACGTCAAAGTGACCGGACACCACCGGTGTGTACAACCCAGGTAGGTGTTGCAACCCAGGTCCGGATACCCGACCAACCCCCTGTTGCCTGCACGACACTCATGGCAGGATGCACCACACACTTCCTGCCCATTTCACGCCGAACTCTGGGAGGCTCGCGTCCGTGAAGTTCCGTATTGATCGGGATTCGTTTGCCGATGCCGTCAGTTGGACCGCTCGCAGCCTGCCCACTCGCCCCAGCGTGCCGGTCCTTGCCGGCCTCATGATCGAAACCACCGCGGACGGGCTCACGCTGTCCGGTTTCGATTACGAGACCTCGACTCGCGCGACCCTGCCGGCCGAAGTTGCCGATGACGGCCGCGCGCTCGTGTCGGGGCGGTTGCTGGCCGAGATCGTCAAGTCACTGCCGAACAAGCCGGTCGACGTCGCACTCGACGGTTCCAAGGTCCAGGTGCTGTGCGGAAGTGCTCGATTCACCCTCCAGACGATGCCGGTCGAGGAGTATCCCCGGCTGCCGGACATGCCGACGGCCTCGGGCACGGTCAAGGCCGACGACTTCGCCACCGCGGTGGCGCAGGCGAGCGCCGCGGCCGGTCGCGACGACATGCTGCCCCTGCTCACCGGAGTTCGTCTCGAGCTCGAGGGGTCGACGGTCTCCCTGATGGCAACCGACCGCTTCCGGGCCAGCTTGCGCGACCTCACCTGGTACCCCGAGCGCGGCGACATCTCAGCCCACGCCCTCATCCCGGCGCGCGTTCTCGGGGAGACGGCACGATCCCTCGCCGGTAGCGGCGACGTCACCATCGCGGTCTCGGCCGGCGAGAGCGGCGACGGCCTCATTGGCTTCGAGGGATCGGTCGGCACCGGCACCCGTCGCACGACCACGCGGTTGCTCGAAGGGGACTTCCCGCGGGTGCGCCAGCTCTTCCAAGCACAGTCCGAGACAGTCGCTTACGTCTCCACGGCCGATTTGGTGGAGTCGGTCAAACGTGTCGCCCTGGTGGCCGAGCGCAACACCCCGCTGCGGCTCACCTTCTCCGACGGATCGGTCTTGCTCGAGGCGGGCAGCGGCGACGAAGCCCAGGCCTCCGAGGCAATCGAGGCGACCATCAATGGGCCTGACATCGCCATTGGTTTCAACCCGACCTACCTACTTGAGGGCCTGGCAGTCGTCAGCGACCCGTACGTGCACCTGGCCTTCACCCAGCACACCAAGCCGGCAGCCTTGAGCGGCGTGAGTGAAGTGGGCGCCGAGCCCGATGGAGCCTTCCGCTACCTGATCATGCCGGTACGCCTGCAGAACTGACGGGGATCACCATGCACATCGGGCTGGTTGGCCTCGGCAAGATGGGCGGCAACATGCGCTCCCGCCTGCGCGAGCGCGGTGTCACGGTCACCGGCTACGACCAGAGTCCCGACCTCACCGATGTCGGCTCACTCGAGGAACTCGTCGGCGAACTGCCATCGCCCAGGGTGGTGTGGGTGATGGTGCCGGCCGGCGACATCACCCGGTCCACGGTCCGTTCCCTGCTCGACCTGTTGGGTCCCGGCGACGTCATCGTCGATGGCGGGAACTCCCGCTGGACCGACGACGAGGTGCATGCGCAGCTCGCCGCCGAGAAGGGAATCGGGTACATCGATGCCGGGGTCAGCGGCGGTGTCTGGGGCCTCAAGAACGGCTACGCGCTGATGGTCGGCGGCGACGCGGCCGACATCGCCAAGGTCCAGCCCGCGTTCGACGCCCTGCGCCCGGACGTCGACAGTGCTCATCCTGGTGGGGGCTTCGTCCACGCCGGCCGCGTTGGGGCGGGCCACTTCTCCAAGATGGTTCACAACGGCATCGAGTACGCGATGATGCAGGCCTACGCCGAAGGCTACGAGTTGCTGGAGAAGGCGGACCTGGTCGACAACGTGCCCGCCGTGTTCGACTCCTGGCGCCAGGGAACGGTTGTCAGATCCTGGCTGCTCGACCTGCTCGCGGAGGCACTCCGCGACGACCCGGGCCTCAGCAGGATCCGGGGCTACGCTGAAGACTCCGGCGAGGGGCGTTGGACGGTGGAGGCCGCCATCGACCATGCCGTCCCGGTGCCGGCCATCGCGGCGTCGCTGTTTGCCCGATTCGTGTCCCGCCAGGAGGAGTCGCCGGCCATGCAAGCCATCGCCGCCATGCGAAACCAGTTCGGCGGCCATGCCGTCCAGAAAGCTGACTGACCTGCACGTCACCGAATTAGCGCTGCACGACTTCCGGTCGTATCCGCACGCCGAAGTCACGCTGACGCGTGGGGCCACGGCCTTCATCGGCGCGAACGGTCAGGGCAAGACCAACCTGGTCGAGGCGATCGACTACGTCGCCGGCCTGGAGTCCCACCGGGTCGCTCTCGACGCGCCGCTCATCCGGGCCGGCACCCAGCAGGCCGTCATCCGACTCGATGTTCAGCGCGGCGAGCGGTCGGCTCGTCTCGAAGTCGAGATCACCGCCGGCCGATCCAACCGGGGTCGGATCAACGGCTCGGCGGTGCCGCGGATGCGGGACATGATCGGTGTCCTTCGCACCGTCATGTTCTCGCCGGAGGACCTGTCCCTCGTCAAGGGCGATCCGTCCGACCGCCGACGATTCATCGACGCACTGCTCACGCTTCGAACGCCGCGGCTCGGTGGTGTCCGGGCGGACTATGACCGCGTCCTCAAACAGCGCAACACCCTGCTGAAGTCTGCGCGTGGCCGCAGCGGAAGCGTTGATCTGTCGACGCTCGACATCTGGGACGAGAAGCTCGCCGGGCTGGGAGCCGAACTGATCGCGCAACGGCTGGCCACCCTGGCCGACCTGGCGCCTCACCTCATCGAGTCGTATCGACAGGTTGCGGCCGACGCCGCGGAGGACCGACAGGAGGTGACGGCCACCTACAAGTCGTCCACGGACCTGGCCGATGCCGTCGACGTCGATGCGATCCGCGACCAGCTGGTGGTGGGCCTCGAGAATCGGCGCCGCGACGAGCTGGAGCGCGGCGTGACGTTGGTGGGCCCACACCGCGACGACGTCGACCTGGTGATCGGTGACCTGCCGGCGCGCGGATACGCAAGTCATGGTGAGTCGTGGTCGCTGGCGCTCGCGCTCCGGCTCGCGTCCTTCCACGTCCTGCGTGAGGAAGGCGACGACCCGGTGCTCATCCTCGACGACGTCTTCGCCGAACTCGACGGCCGACGGCGCGAGCGGTTGGCGAAGCTCGCCGCTGACGTCGAACAGGTTCTCGTCACTGCGGCGGTGGCCGACGACGTTCCCGACGTGCTGGCCGGTGAACGGTTCAACGTCGCGGGCGGGGAGGCGACCCGTGCCTGACGTGCCGCCGGACGAGCAACCGCCGGCCGACAGCGGTTCGGACGTCGATCCGCTCGGTCTCGCGCGCGACATCGCCGACTCCTACCGTGGCGCCTCGACCCCGCCGCTGCGCCGCCGACGGAGGCGACCGACGACAACCGGCGGACGGGTGAATCGAGACGACCCGGTACCGGTATCGGACGTGATGGGTGAACTCGTCCGGGCCCGCGGTTGGGACGAACGGCTGAACGTCCAACGGGTCTTCACCGATTGGCCGGCCGTGGTCGGGCCCGATGTCGCCGCCCATTCCTCGGTCGAGGGATTCGAAGACGGCGTCCTGACGGTGCGGGCCGACTCGACGTCCTGGGCCAAGGAGCTTCAGTTGCTGGCGCCGGGGCTGGTCCGTCGACTGAACGCCGAATTGGGGCAGGACACCGTGCTGCGGGTCGACATCCGGGGGCCGCAGGCTCCCAGCTGGAAACGTGGACGGCGCGCGGTCCGCGACGGCCGGGGGCCCCGCGACACCTATGGGTGATTGGGGCCGCTCGCACTGCTCGAGCCATGGTTCCCCTCAGATCCGGACCTTCGGCCGCCTCCAGTCGGCCATTTTGCGCCTCTCAACGGCAACTCAGGCAGCCTGAACCCGCCCGGACACTGGGGATATGTCCGTGGGACGCACACAATGGCCCCGTATACTGATTCAGTGACTTCCGACCCGCAGCCCTCAGGAACAGCAGCCGACAGCGGAGACCGGGAAGATCCTCTCTCCTATGACGCGAGCAACATCCAGGTCCTCGAAGGCTTGGAGGCTGTGCGCAAGCGCCCTGGCATGTACATCGGCTCCACGGGTGAGCGCGGCCTGCACCATCTGGTCTACGAGACGGTCGACAACTCCGTCGATGAGGCGCTGGCCGGTCACGCGACCCACATCGAGGTGACGCTGCAGGCCGACGGTGGAGTGCGTGTCGTCGACGACGGCCGCGGTATCCCGGTTGACGAGCATCCGATCGAGAAGATCCCGGCGGTCACCCTCGTCATGACGTCACTGCATGCCGGCGGCAAGTTCGGCGGCGGTGGCTACAAGGTCTCCGGCGGCCTGCACGGTGTCGGCATCTCGGTCGTCAACGCGCTGAGTTCCAAGCTCTACACCGAGATCAGGCGCGACGGGTACCGCTGGACCCAGTCGTTCACCTACGGCGAGCCGGACGGCCCCCTCGAGCGTCATGAGGAGACCGACGAGACCGGTACGACGCAGACGTTCTACGCCTCCGACGACATCTTCGAAACCACGGACTACTCCTACGACACCCTCAAGACGCGATTCCGCGAGATGGCGTTCCTCAACAAGGGCCTGGAGATCCGGCTCAAGGACGAACGCGATCACGACCAGGTGCCGACCGACGATGTCGACCTCGACCACGTCGAGCGCGAAGTCACCTTCCGGTTCGACAACGGGCTGGTCGACTACGTCAATCACATCAACGTGGGCGCCAAGTCACCGATCCATTCGGGGATCATCTCCCTGGAGCGTGATGACGAGGACAACGGACTCTCCCTCGAGATCGCGATGCAGTGGAACAACTCGTTCTCCGAGTCGGTGCACACCTTCGCCAACACCATCAACACCCACGAGGGCGGCACGCACGAAGAAGGATTCCGCGCTGCACTGACGAACACGGTCAACAACTTCGCCGAGGCGAACAACATCATCAAGAAGAAGGAAGACCGGCTCACCGGTGACGACATCCGGGAAGGGCTGACCGCCATCATCTCGATCAAGCTCGCCGAACCGCAGTTCGAAGGTCAGACCAAGACCAAGCTGGGCAACACCGAAGCTCGTTCGTACGTGCAGAAGGCGGTCAACGACGAACTCGGCGCCTGGTTCGAGCAGCATCCGAACGAGGGCAAGGTGATCGTTCGCAAGTCCATCGACGCCGCCGCCGCGCGCATGGCCGCTCGCAAAGCCCGGGACCTGGCCCGCAACCGCAAGGGCTTCCTCGGCGGTGGTGGACTGCCCGGCAAGCTCGCCGATTGCTCGTCGCGCAACCCCGAGGAGTGCGAGGTCTTCATCGTCGAGGGCAACTCCGCCGGCGGTTCGGCCAAGGGTGGACGCGACCCGCGCACGCAGGCCATCCTCCCGCTGCGCGGCAAGATCCTGAACGTCGAGAAGGCGCGCATCGACAAGATCCTGCAGAACGCCGAGGTCCAGGCGATCATTTCGGCGCTCGGCACGGGCGTGCATGACGACTTCGACATCGACAAACTGCGGTATCACAAGATCGTCCTGATGGCCGACGCCGACGTGGACGGCCAGCACATTTCGACGCTGCTGCTGACGCTGCTGTTCCGGTTCATGAAGCCACTGATCGACGGCGGTCACGTCTACCTGGCCCAGCCGCCGCTCTACAAGATCAAGTGGAGCAACGCGCCCGATGAGCTCGCCTACTCCGACGCCGAACGCGACGCCCTGCTGGCGGCCGGCGCCGAGGACGGCAAGCGGCTGCCGAAGGAACTCGGCCAGCAGATCCAGCGCTACAAGGGTCTCGGTGAGATGAACGAGAGCGAGCTGTGGGACACCACGATGGACCCGGCTCACCGCATCCTCCGTCAGGTGACGCTGGAGGACGCCGCGATGGCCGACGAGATGTTCACGATCCTGATGGGCGAGGACGTCGAGCAGCGGCGCTCGTTCATCCAGCGCAACGCGAAGGACGTGCGGTTCCTTGACATCTAGCGGGCCCTCGGTGATTGAGGTGGCGACGACGTCGCCCTCGAAATCACAAGCCACCGAGACGGAGATTGACCGATGACCGAAACGCCGATCGAACACGACCGCACCGAACCGGTCGAGCTGCAGGACGAGATGCAGCGCTCGTACATCGACTACGCCATGAGCGTGATCGTGTCCCGGGCACTGCCGGACGTGCGGGACGGCCTCAAGCCGGTGCACCGTCGCGTGCTCTTCGCCATGTTCGACGGCGGGTATCGCCCCGATCGCGGCTTCAGCAAGTGTTCGCGCATCGTCGGTGACGTCATGGGTCAGTACCACCCCCACGGCGACACCGCGATCTACGACACCTTGGTCCGCCTCGCCCAGCCGTGGGTCATGCGTGCCCCGATGATCGACGGGCAGGGCAACTTCGGCTCGCCCGGCGACGACGGCGCGGCCGCCATGCGTTACACCGAGTGTCGGCTCGCGCCCATCGCGATGGAGATGGTGCGCGACATCGACAAGAACACCGTCGACTTCCGGCCCAACTACGACGGGCGCTCCCAGGAGCCGACGGTCCTGCCGGCCCGCATCCCCAACCTGTTGGTCAACGGCTCGGCCGGCATCGCGGTCGGCATGGCGACCAACATCCCGCCGCACAATCTGCGTGAGGTCGCCGAGGGCGCCCAGTGGGCGCTCGCCAACCCCGACGCCAGCAAGGAAGAGCTCCTCGAGGCGCTGATCGAACGCGTCAAGGGACCCGACTTCCCCTCCGACGCGCTGATCGTCGGTACCAAGGGCATCGAGGACATGTACCGCACCGGTCGCGGCTCGATCATGATGCGCGCGATCGTGTCGATCGAGGAGGACACCAAGGGCAGGATCCAGCTCGTCGTGACGGGCCTGCCCTACCAGGTCAACCCCGACAACCTGATGCGCAAGATCGCCGACCTGGTCAACGCCGGGCGCATCCAGGGCATCTCGGACCTGCGTGACGAGTCCTCGTCGCGGGTCGGACGCCGCATCGTGATCGAGATCCGCAAGGACGCGATTGCTCGCGTCGTGCTCAACAACCTGTACAAGCACACTGAGCTGCAGACCAACTTCAGCGCCAACATGCTGGCGCTCGTCGACGACGTTCCGCGCACCCTGACGCTGGATGGGTTCGTCAGCAACTGGATCACCCACCAGGTCGAGGTCATCCAGCGGCGCACCCAGTACCTCTTGGACCAGGCCGAGGACAAGGCGCACATCTTCCGTGGCTACGCCAAGGCCCTCGACCACCTCGACGACGTCATCGCGCTCATCCGGCGCAGCCCGACGGTCGACGAGGCGCGCACCGGCCTCATCGAGCTGCTCGACATCGACGAGCTCCAGGCCAACGCCATTCTCGAGATGCAGCTGCGCCGGCTCGCAGCCCTCGAGCGCCAGAAGATCATGGACACCCTGGCCGAGCTCGAGCAGGAGATCGCCGACTACAAGGACATTCTCGCCAAGCCGGACCGCCAGCGCCAGATCGTCTCGGACGAGCTGGCCGAGATCGTCGAGCGGTATGGCACCGACCGCCGCTCGCACATCATTCCGGCCGACGGCGACCTGTCCGACGAGGACCTGATCCCCGACGAAGAGGTCGTCGTCACGATCACGGCCGGCGGGTACGCCAAGCGGACGAAGACCGACCTGTACCGGGTGCAGAACCGCGGTGGCAAGGGCGTCCGGGGTGCACAGCTGCGCGACGGCGACTTCGTCGAGCACCTCTTCCCGACCACGAGCCACCACTGGATCCTGTTCTTCACCACGGCCGGGCGGGTCTACCGGACGAAGGCGTACCAGCTGCCCGAGGCAGGTCGCGACGCCAAGGGCGGACACGTGGCCGGCCTGCTGTCGTTCCAGCCGGACGAGCAGATCGCGCAGGTGTTGGCCATCCGCGATTACGAGCAGGCTCCCTACCTGGTTCTGGCCACCAAGCGGGGCCTCGTCAAGAAGACGCGCCTCGCCGACTACAACAGCCCTCGGCAGGCCGGCGTCATCGCGATCAACTTCCGGGACGACGACGACGAGCTCATCGGCGCCGAGCTGGTCTCGGCCGAAGACGACCTGCTGCTCATCTCGCGCAACGCGCAGGCCATCCGGTTCCGGGCCGACGACACGCAACTGCGTCCGATGGGCCGGGCGACATCGGGTGTCACGGGAATGAAGTTCCGCACCGACGATGAGCTGCTGTCGATGACCGTGATCCACCGCGATGCCGACGCGGCGGAGGGCGACGACGAACTGTTCGTCTTCACCGTCACCGACGGAGGCTTCGCCAAGAAGACCTCCATCGAGCAGTACCGGCTGCAGGGCCGTGGTGGCCTGGGCATCAAGGCCATGGAGATCACCGAGAAGCGCGGAAAGCTCGTCGGCGGACTCGTCCTCAAGGACAGCGACGACGTCATCTCGATCACCCAGGGCGGTCAGGTGACGCGCAGTCTGGTGTCCGGGGTTCCGGCCAAGGGCCGTGGCACCATGGGCGTCAGCTTCGTGAAGTTCAAGGGGGACGATCGCGTGGTGACCATCGCCCGCAACGCCGACCTCCCGGTCGCCGAAGACGCCGACGAGTCGGCGGTTGAAGCGGAAGGATCGTCAGCGACGGCTGGGGGCACCTCCGGCTTGCGGGCGACCGAAACCACCGGCGACGAGGCGACCGAACCCGAAGCCACGGACGAGTGACCTTGTTCGGCTTCGGCAAGAAGGCGGACGCGCCGGCCCTGTCGAAGCAGGACTACGCCCACACGACCGGCGACTTGCCCGACTCGACGTCGCTCATCCCGACGATCGCCGAAGAGCGCGCCGGCGCGGTCCCGCCCGCTCCGACACCTGCGCCGAGCAGGTCAGTTGCCGCGGCCCCGCGCGGGCCCAGGCGGATGCGGCTCGTCCGGGTCGACCCCTACTCGGTCACCCGGCTGGCCTTCGTCGTCTCGGTGTCGTTGATGATCGTGACATCGGTGGCCGCGGCGATCTTCTGGCTGGTGCTGGAGGCCACCGGGGTGTGGGGTGGGATCAACCAGACCGTGGCCTCACTGCTGAGCGACGACTCGGCGTCCTTCGACATCAACGACTACCTCGGCTTCGCCCGGATCGTCGGCGGCACACTGGTCATCTCGGGCATCAACGTGATCCTGATGACCGCCCTGGCCACGGTCGGCGCACACCTGTACAACCTGGCCGCCGCTCTGTTGGGTGGCGTCGAGGTGACCTTCACCGACGACTGAGTTTCGGCCGGGAGGCCGATTCGGTTCAGGTGTGTGCGCTGCGGTAATGTTGCGCGCTGTTGCGGGCCTATAGCTCAGCTTGGTTAGAGCGCTTCCCTGATAAGGAAGAGGTCGCTGGTTCAAGTCCAGCTAGGCCCACGGTTACACGAGCACGGGAGGCTCTCATGAAGAAACTGTTGTTGCTCGCCGCTGCGGTCGCCGCAGCTGTGTTCGCCGTCAAGAAGAAGAACGAGCAGGCGAAGCCGGCTGATCCGTGGGCGCAGGCGTCCGACCAGGTCTGAGTTCGGTCACCACGCGGGGCCTTGGCGCAATTGGTAGCGCACCTGCTTTGCAAGCAGGGGGTTAGGGGTTCGAGTCCCCTAGGCTCCACCATCCTGAATTTGTCGGCGACGGTCGCCCTGCGGGCGATCGCCGACGCCCGGACGGGTGTGCGCTCGCCAACGCGACCGGCGGAGCCGGATCGCTCGTAGAGCCTTGCGGTGAACCACCAGGCTCCACCACGACTCGCGATTAGTGGCCTTGATGCCGTATCGTTGAGTCTGTTGAAGGGATGACCGAACTTCTGGTTGTCCTTGCCGCACAAGTTGTTGCGGCCCGTATCTCGTACTCCTGGTTTTCGGTTCGCTGGACGTCAGAGCAGGTGGATGTCTTCAGCACGGCTGGGGCACAGTGTCCCAGCGCAAAACCGAAGGAAATGAACATGGCACAGGGAACCGTTAAGTGGTTCAACGCCGATAAGGGATTCGGCTTCATCGCGCAGGACGGTGGCGGTGAGGACGTATTCGTCCACTTCTCCGCTATCCAGTCCAATGGCTACAAGTCGCTCGATGAGAACCAGAAGGTCGAGTACGACCTCGCCGCTGGCCCCAAGGGTCCGCAGGCTGAGAACGTTCGCGTCGTCTGAAATCGCTGAGAAGGGCCCCGATCGCTGATGCGGTCGGGGCCCTTTCGCGTCTCCGTCAGGCGTAGCTGACCGGAAGTTCCTTGATGCCGTTGAGCCAACCGGAGCGGAGTCGGGACGGCTCGCCGGTCCGGTGGATGTTCGGCGCGTAGTCGGCCAGGGCGTCGAAGATCATCCGGATCTCGGTACGCGCCAGGTTGGCACCGATGCAGTAGTGCGCACCGTGCCCACCGAAGGCCAGATGCGGATTCGGGTCGCGCAGGATGTCGAACTTGTGAGCGTCGGCGAAGACGTCTTCATCGTGGTTGGCACTCGCGTAGAACAGCCCGACGCGTTGCCCGGCCTTGATCGTGACTCCGCCGAGTTCGACGTCCTCGAGGGCCGTGCGCTGGAAGGACGTCACGGGTGTCGCCCAGCGGATCACTTCGTCGACCATGGTGAACGGACGCTCCTTGACCCATAGCTCCCACTGGTCGGGGTTGTCGAAGAACGCGTTCATGCCGTGTGTGGTGGCATTGCGGGTCGTCTCGTTGCCGGCGACGGCCAGCGCGATCACGAAGAACCCGAACTCGTCGTCGGTGAGCCCGCGGCCGTCAACATCGGCGTTGACCAGCTTGGTGACGATGTCGTCACGCGGGTTCTCCCGGCGATCTGCCGCCAACCCCATCGAGTACATCAGCACCTCGAGTGCCGCGGCGTTCGGGTCGTTGTCTTCGCGCGCCAGGTCTGCGTCCTCGGCGCCGGTCATTTGGTTGGTCCAGTCGAAGATCTTCTGTCGGTCCTCGGCGGGGATGCCGAGCATGTCGCCGATCACCTCGAGCGGGAACTGTGAGGCGACCTGGTCGACGAAGTTGCCGCTCCCGGCCGCGACGGCCTCGCGGACGATCCGACGAGCGCGCTCTTCGAGTGCCTCCTCCAGCACTCCGATCGCCCGCGGGGTGAACCCGCGGCTGATGATCGAGCGCAGTTGGGTGTGCTCAGGCGCGTCCTGGTTGATGATCACGACCTGGGTCTGCTCGACCGATTCGCGGGTCGCGGTCTCCGGCAGCCGGATGATCACGCCGTTCTCGCGGCTGCTGAACACTGCGGTGTTCTTCGAAATGGCGCCGACGTCGGCGTGCTTGGTCACGGCCCAATAGCCGGTCCCGGATGCATCGGACATGCCGGCGCGCGCCTCGGGCGCTTGTTCGACCCAGAAGATCGGAGCCGTGCGGCGCAGTGCCGCGAACTCCTCGTGCGGGATTCGCGCTCTGTTCAGGTCGGGGTCGGTGAGGTCGAAGCCGGAAGGCAGGACGGAGGTCATGCCACGACCATACACTTTGGCGAAAGTGTATGGAATGGGATTCTGACCACATGCGAGCACATGGATGGGCCGGCCGGCCGCCCTCGGACGCGACCGAGGCGCGCGCCCGCATCCTGACCGCCACCCGGGAACGGCTCTCGGAGTTCGGGACGACCAGCACCGCCGAGATAGCCGAGCACGTGGGCGTCACCCGACAGACGGTCTATCGGTACTTCCCGACGACGGAGGATCTCCTCAACGCGGCCGCGACCGAGGCGGTCGCCGACCTGACCGCGGACCTGGTCGAGCATGTCCGTGGACATCTGGCCGCCACAGGTGGGGATGCCGGGGATGCCGCCGTGGAGGTCGTGGCCTACGTCTTCGAGCACCTTCGCGGCGACCCGGCACTTAACCGGCTCATCGCCCCCGGCAGGTTGGGCAGCACTGTCGCCGACCTGACCTCGTCCACGTCCATCGATCTGGGCCGCACCCTGATCGCCGGGTTCGGCATTGACTGGGACGAACTCGGATGGGACGAAGCACGGCAGCGCGAACTCGTCGAGCATCTGCTGCGCACCCTGCAGTCGCTGATCCTCGACCCCGGCGACCCGGTCCGGACCGGGCCGGAGCTACGTGAGTATCTGCAGCGCTGGCTGGCACCGACCGTGCGCGGTTAGCCGGTCGGACTCCGGCGAGTCAGGCCGCCAGTGCGGCTTCCTCGGTGAGCAGGGTCTGGATCCGCGCCCGGTCCTCGCGTGAGCCGGTTGACATCTTGGCCAGCCGCCGCAGCTGCCGCGGGAGGTTGCGCCAGGTCGTCGTGGCCAGCCAGTCGTTCGGCAGCGACAGCCGGACGATCCGGTGCCATGCCGAGTACACCTGCGGGACCAGCGGTCGCGCGTTGTACGTGAGGCCGTACTTGTCGAAGAGGGCCTGAACCTTCGGGGCGACCTCTGCGTAGCGGTTCGACGGCAGGTCCGGGAACAAGTGGTGCTCGATCTGGTGGCTGAGGTTGCCACTCATGATGTGCAGCAGGTTCGACCCGGAGATGTTGGCCGACCCCAGCATCTGGCGCACGTACCACTCGCCGCGGGTTTCGCCCTCGATCGAGGCCTTCTCGAAGGTCTCGACTCCTTCGGGGAAGTGGCCGCACATGATGATGGAGTGCGACCACAGGTTGCGCACCACGTTGGCGGTGAAGTTGGCCGCCAACGTCGGCAGGAAGGAGCCGGTCGGCAGGGACAGCAGCGGGTGGGCGAGGTAGTCCTTGGCCGCCTGCTTGCGGATCTTGGCCAGCACCTCCCGCTTGCGCTGCTGGAACTCCTCGGTCTTCGTCAGGCCCTTGCGCTTGGCCGCGCCGAGCTCGAGGTCGTAGGCCGCGATGCCGTACTCGAAGAAGCAGGCGTTGATGAAGTTCACCAGCGGTTGGATGAGGTACGCCGGATGCCAGCGCTGGTCCTCGTCGACCCGCATGATGCCGTAGCCGAGATCGTTGTCCTTGCCGATGACGTTCGTGTACGTGTGGTGCAGCTCGTTGTGGCTGTGCTTCCAGTGCGCGGCCGGCGATGCGCTGTCCCATTCCCAGGTGGTGGAATGGATTTTCGGGTCGCGCATCCAGTCCCACTGACCGTGCAGGATGTTGTGCCCGATCTCCATGTTCTCGAGGATCTTGGCGACGCTCAGCCCGGCCGTGCCGAGCAGCCAGGCCGGCGGGAAGATGCTGGCGAGCAGGACGGCGCGGCTGCCGAGTTCGAGGCTGCGCTGAGTGGTGATCATGCGCCGGATGTAGGCCGCGTCGGCGGCGCCGCGGGAGTCCAGCACCTCCTGGCGGATGGCGTCGAGCTCGACGCCGATCTGTTCGATGTCCTCGGGCGTGAGGTGGGCAATCGGGCTGGTGGCCTGGTTCTGAACGGTCGTCATGGGAACTCCAAAGGGGTCAGTGGTCGAGGTGGCATGCGCCGGCTGCGGCGTTGATGCAGGTCTGGATCATCACCGGGTCGCCGGTGGCCGTGGTGACTTCACCGTTGCGGAGGTCGCGCACGGATCCTTCGCGCATCGGCAGGACACAGCCGTAACAGATGCCCATCCGGCACCCGGACGGCATGAGGACGCCCGCCGCTTCGGCGACATCGAGGATGGGCGTGGAGCCGTCCGCATCGACCACGGTGTCGGTGGACGTGAACTGGACCGTTCCGCCCTCGCCGGGTTCGACGTACGTGACCCGGAACTGCTCGACGAACAGCGGAAGGTCGCGTGCGGCATGGTGCTCGGCGAGAGCATCGAGGAGCGCACCGGGGCCGCAGGCGTACGTGGTTCGCGCGGCGAGGTCGTCGACCAGGTCGCCGAGCCGGTCGACATCGAGGACGCCGTGCACGTCGTCGTACCGGGCGATCAGTCGGATCGCACCGGCAGCATCGAGCGCCTTGAGGTTGGTCAGGAAGATCGAGTCCGGCTCGCTCGGCGCCACGTGAACGACGACGATGTCCAGCCCGCGAGCGTGTTCCGGAACCACGACGCCCGCGTCATCGGACACCGGAAAGAGGTTGCGCAGCATGCCGATGACGGGCGTGACTCCGGACCCGGCGGTGACGAACAGCAGCGGACCCGGGGTGGCGGGCAGGACGAAGTCACCGGCGGCCTGCTCCAGGTGCAGGAGCGTCCCGGGCTTGGCCTCGTGGACGAGGTACGGGCTCACCTTCCCGTCGGCGACCGCCTTGACGGTGATCGAGATCAGCCCGTCGGTGCGGGACCCGTGGGTCAGCGAGTAGGCGCGCCAGTGACGCACGCCGTCGACGTCGACACCGATGCGGATGTACTGACCGGGCTGATGGCCGGCCCAGTCGGCGCCGGGCTTCAGCAGCAGTGTTGCTGCGTCCCGGGTTTCGGGCACGACCGACACGACGCGAGCACGGAGTGTCGCGCCGCGGCGCAGCGGTGCGAACAGATCGAGGTAGTCGTCCGCCACAAGCGGGGTGGCCAAGCTTTCAGCCGCACGTGAGACGACTGACCGCAAGCGCCCGGATGGGGCGTCGGATACGAGAAACGCCATGTCTCCACTGTGCTGGCCGAGGCCGGTTAAAAGCATGACCTGAGTAGGTGAATGGATCTGTCATCATTGTTCGTAACAAACAAAAAGGAGCCGCAATGTCAGACCTACGGCTGTCGGCTCCCGTGCTCGACGCGATGCGGGCCGACCTGCCTGTCGTCGCCGAGCAGGTGGTCGCGGCGGTGATTGCCGAGGTCCCGGCCTATTCGGAGCCGTTCCGCGGCAGCATGGGACGCAACATCGAGACGGCAGTCGCCATGGCGCTGACCGGCTTTCTGGAGTCCTTGGCCGGCGCCGAGCCGTCCGCCGATCGGGTTCAGCAGGTGCTCGGCGCGGCCTATCGGCTGGGGGAAGGTGAGGCGCGCAGCGGTCGATCGATGGATGCGCTGGCCGCGGCCTACCGCATCGGCACCCACCGCGCCTGGGACATCTTGTCCGAGAAGGCCGTCGACGCCGGGCTGCCGGCCGGCGACATCGCCCGGTTCGCCGGGCTCGTCTTCGACTTCCTTGACCAGTTGTCCGCCGTCAGCGTCGCCGGCCACGCCGGCCAACTGGCCCAGGACGACCGCCTGAGAGAGCGGCACCGCACGGCGCTCGCGCACGCACTCCTGGCCGGTCAGCCCGAGGACCAGGTCAGGGACATCGCCGAGCGTGCCGACTGGCCGATTCCCGAGCAACTGATTGCCGCCGTCGTCCCCCGCTCCA
This sequence comes from Aeromicrobium sp., assembly GCA_035281505.1. GTDB lineage: Bacteria > Actinomycetota > Actinomycetes > Propionibacteriales > Nocardioidaceae > Aeromicrobium. Next base: position 15,970 of record DATEDT010000069.1, read on the forward strand.
CGGCACCGACGGTGCGGGCCCAGCTGGACCCGGACACCCTCGAACTCGATGCCGACATCACCGCGCTGAGCGATTGGCCACAGCACCTCGTGCTCCTGGTCCCGGGCGGAGCGGCCGATGCCAGCGGCCGGCGTATGCGTCGAGCCGTGCTCGATGCTCTTGCGCAGGCCGATGCCGTGGTCGGTCCGTCGCGTCCATGGCTCGAAGCTCGATCCTCGCTGGAGCGCGCCGTGCGCGTCCTGAAGCTGCGCACCTCCGGCTTGGGGGAGGACGGCGCGGCGCTCGGTGGCGCGGTCGACACCGAGCGGCACCTCGCAGATGTCGTCCTCATGGCGGACGAGGTGGCGCGGGCCGACCTGCGCGAGCTCGTGCTGCGACCGATGGCCGAGCTCCGCCCGAGTGCGGTCGAGAAGCTCACCGAGACCTTGCGGGCCTGGCTCCTGCACCAGGGGCGTCGCGACGACATCGCTGCGGCACTGTTCGTGCATCCGCAGACGGTCCGGTACCGGCTGGGCCAGTTGCGTGAGCTGTACGGGGAGCGTCTCGACGACCCCGCCTTCATCCGGGATGCGTCCGTCGCGCTCGCCTAGACCTAGTCGAGGGCGCCCGAGCGCTCGAAGTAATCCATAAGCAGCGGGAAGTACTCGGTCAGCGATCGGGTCCCGTACGACCACGCGTGGGTACCGACGGGGTAGACGTGCCAACCGATCTCCACCCCCGCAGCGTCGGCCGCCTGCTTGAAGCACTGGTTCGATCGGTAGAGGACCGATTCCATCGCCACCGTGCCCACCATGGCTGGATCGGTGAGGTCCGACTCTCCTGGCACGCCGGTGCTCGTGAATACATGCACGTCGGTATCGGCCAACTTCTTCACCTGTGTGGCCGGGTCGTGCGCCTGCCAGTTGGCTTGGTGCGTCAGTGGGTTGCCGAACGGGGCGAACGGCTGCACCTGATTCAGTGCGGTCATGATCGTGCCGATCAATGCGAACGCACCCACCCGGCAAATGACGTGCTGATAGATGGCCACGGCGCCGGAGAAGGATGCAGCCGCACCGTACAGGTCCGGGTGTCGCGCGGCGTATGACATCGACCCGAAGCCGCCCTGTGAGATGCCGGCGATCGCGCGACCGGCCCGGTCGGTGATCGTGCGGAACTCTCGATCAACCCACGGGACCAGCTCGGCCGTGTGGAACGTCTCCCAGTTCGCGACGCCACGGCTCGTATTTTGATCGACCCAGTTCGTGTAGAACCCGCCGCCGTCGGCGTCATAGGTGCCGTCGGGGATCACGACGATCAATGGCAAGTCCTGGGTGAGCCGGATCGTGTCGAGGTTCTTCAGCCAGACGTCGGCCAGGTTGCTTGTACCGGGGAGTGCGTAGAGGACGGGATAACGGCGGTCACCGCTTTCGCGGTAATCGGACGGGAGGATGACGTTGACCCGCAGCGTGGTTGTCGTGGATCGTTCCATCGAGGGCGTGGAGACCCGGTATCGCAGGACGCGGTCGCCGTCCTCGGCTTTGGACACGACGGTGATGGCGCCGGCCGTGCCGGCAGCACCGGTCTCGGCTTCCGCCGGAACGACGGTCGAACCGACCACGAGGGCGCCGAGGGCGAGGGTGGCAAAGATACGGGTGCGTAGCATTTGCATCGAGGGTAGTCGGAAGTTTCGCCCGCGTCCGACGTTTCGGCGCGAGAGGATGCACCGTGACCATCGATCTGGACCTGACGTACCACGGCGACCCGGCCGGCATCCGGCACGTCGCTCGCGCAATCGAAGAGCGCGGCGGCGTGGGCGCGCTGTACGTGCCTGAGGGGAACCACGATGCGTTCGTCTACCTGACGCTCGCGGCGATCGAGACCGAACGGCTGCAACTCGGCACGTCGATCGCGCTCGCCTTTGCCCGATCGCCGATGGCGATGGCATACCCGGCTTACGACGTGCAACGGCTCTCCGGGGGGCGGCTGGTGCTGGGACTTGGATCCCAGATCAAGCCACACATCGAGCGCCGGTTCTCCATGCCCTGGTCCCGTCCGGCTGACCGGATGCGGGAGTACATCGCGGCGCTCCGGGCGATCTGGCACACCTGGCAAACCGGGGACGCCCTCGATTTCCGGGGCGATTTCTACACGCACACGCTCATGCCGCCGTTGTTCAATCCGGGGCCGCTGGATGGCCCGGCGCCGCCGATCTGGTTGGCCGGCGTCGGCCCGCGCATGGTCGAGGCTGCCGGGGCGGTGGCCGACGGATTCATTTGCCACCCACTGCTGTCGCGCAGCTACCTGGCTGATGCGATCAAGCCTGCGTTGGCGGCCGGCCGGACGAGCACCGGAGCCGATCGTCCGTTCACCACGGTGGCCATGGCCATGGTCACGACCGGTCGGACCGAGGAGGCATATGCCGCCGCCATCGCCGGGACGAAGCGGCAGATCGGGTTCTACGCCTCCACCCCGGCCTACAAGCCGGTCCTCGATCATCACGGCTGGGGCGACCTGCACGGCGAGGCGCACGCCTTGACGAAGCAGGGCAGGTGGGCGGAGTTGGGGGACTTGGTCGACGACGAGATGCTCAACACGTTGGCCGTGGTCGGCGAGCTGGATCAGGTCGGCGACGCGGTGCGGGACCGGTTCGAAGGGTTGGCCGACCGCATCATCCTGTCGATCCCCTATTCCGCCGACGACATGCTCGGCCTCGACATCGCCACCGCTGGCACTCCGACATAGCCAGGAGTGCTGTGCGAGCGACGTGATCAGCCCCGTTCGGTCAAGTACCGCCCGAAATGCGGGACGGTGAATGCAATGCGTCCACGCTCGGCCGAGTAGATGAGGCCCTTCTTCATCAGCGCGTCCCGGGCCGGCGAAAGCGACTGGGGCTTCTTGCCCAGGACTTCGGCCACCGACGCGGTGAGCACCGAGCCGTCGATGGTCGCCTCCGGGTCCTTGTCGGCGGCGGTCGCCATCGCCTGCAGGTAGTCGCGCTCGGCCGGGGTGGCCCGCTCGTACCGGGAGCCGAAGAAGCCGACGGCGAGCTCGGCCTCGGCGGCAGGGGCGGCCACCGCGATGTCCGCCGCCGTGATCGGAGTGCCCGGGGCGAGGTCCCACGCCTCCCGGCCGTACGCCTGGATGAAGTACGGATATCCGCCGGTGGCGGCGAACATCTGGTCCAGCGCCTCCGGGGTGAACGATGCGCCCTCCTGTTCGGCGGGCGCGGTGAGGGCGCGGTCCGCCGCTGCCCGATCCAGGCGGTCGATGCGCTGGTAGCTGAACAGACGCTCGCTGTACGACTTGCTCGCCGACAGCACCGCAGGCAAGAACGGCAGTCCGGCGCCGACCACGATCACCGGCAGCGCGGACTGGCTGATCTCATGGCAGGCCGCGCACAGCGCCGACACATCGTCGGCACCGAGGTCTTGCATCTCGTCGATGAAGATCGCCACGCCCTTGCCGAGGTCGGCTGCCAGACCGCCGGCGTCGGTGAGCAGTTCGACCAGATCGATCTCGATGTCGCCGGAGTCGGCACGTCCGCGGACGGCGGGGGCATCGATGCCCGGACTCCACCGGTCACGCAGCGCCGCTCCGACCCCGGCCTCTCGCTGCGCGAACGACTTGATCACGCCCAAGACATGATCGGATTCGGCGGGCTGGGGGTGGCTGAGCTCGCGCACCGCGGTGTGGAGCGCGGAGCTGAGCGGTCGACGCAGTGACTGGTCCGGGCGGGCCTCGAGCTTGCCGGTGCCCCAGCCGGCGCGCACCGCAGTGGAGCGCAGGGCGTTGAGCAGCACCGTCTTGCCGACGCCGCGCAGGCCGGTGAGGATCAGCGAGCGTTCGGGGCGTCCCGCGGCGACGCGTTGGAGTACGACGTCGAATGCCGCCAGCTGGTCGTCGCGGCCGGCCAGTTCCGGCGGCCGCTGGCCGGCGCCGGGAGCATAGGGGTTGCGAACCGGATCCATGGATCGCAGCGTATTCCCTTGTCTAGCAAAAACCCGAGATTGCGGTATAGGGCACGATCGTGTCGGGGACGGCCGTGAAATCACAGCCGATCCCGCCCGGTAACCTTGCGTCATGACGAACCACGACACGCCGCTCGCCGAGTTCGACCCGGAGATCGCGCGCCTGCTCGACGCCGAACTGCATCGTCAGCAGTCGACGCTGGAGATGATCGCGTCCGAGAACTTCGCACCGGTGGCGGCGCTGGAGGCCCAGGGGAGCGTCCTGACCAACAAGTACGCCGAGGGCTACCCGGGCAAGCGCTATTACGGCGGTTGTGAGTTCGTCGACCAGGTCGAGCAGATCGCCATTGACCGGCTGAAGGAGCTGTTCGACGCGTCCCACGCGAACGTTCAGCCGCATTCCGGGGCGACGGCGAACGCGGCCGCCCTGCACGCCATCGCAACCGTCGGCGACACCATCCTCGGCCTCGACCTCGCCAACGGTGGTCACCTCACGCACGGCATGAAGCTCAACTTCTCCGGCCGGCTGTACAACGTCGTCGCCTACCACGTCGACGATGCCGGCTATGTCGACATGGACGAGGTCCGTTCCCTCGCGCGTCAGCACCAGCCGCGGGTCATCATCGCCGGGTGGTCGGCCTACCCGCGCCAGCTCGACTTCGCCGAGTTCCGCCAGATCGCCGACGAGGTCGGCGCCCTGCTTTGGGTCGACATGGCCCATTTCGCCGGGCTCGTGGCAGCCGGCCTGCACCCGAGCCCGCTGCCCTACGCCCACGTCGTCACCACCACCACGCACAAGACGCTCGGCGGCCCACGAGGCGGCGCGATCCTGACCAATGACGACGAGATCGCCAAGAAGATCCGGTCGGCGGTCTTCCCCGGCCAGCAGGGTGGACCGCTGGAGCACGTCATCGCGGCCAAAGCCGTCGCGTTCAAGATGGCGCTGCAACCGGACTTCAAGGACCGCCAGGAGCGGACCCTCGAGGGCGCCAAGATCCTCGCCGATCGGCTGACCGCCGAGGACGCACAGGAGGCGGGTATCCAGGTACTCACCGGCGGCACCGACGTCCACCTGATCCTGGTCGACCTGCGCAACAGCGAACTCGACGGCCAGCAGGCCGAAGATCGGCTGCACGAGGTCGGCATCACCGTGAACCGCAACGCCGTCCCGAACGACCCGCGCCCTCCGATGGTGACGTCCGGGCTCCGGATCGGTACGCCGGCCCTGGCCACCCGCGGCTTCGGCGCTGATGAGTTCACCGAGGTGGCCGACATCATCGCCGAGGCGCTCAAGCCCGGCGAGGTCGACATCGACGGCCTTCGCAAGCGGGTGGCGGTGCTCGCCGAGAAGTTCCCGCTCTACTCGCACCTCGCGCCGTACAGCGGCTGAATACGTGCTTGGCGGATGGCTTGCACCGCGACTGCTCGCGCTGCATGCGCTGGCTCTGGTCGCGATCGCCACCTGCGCCCTGATGGGGCTCTGGCAGCTCGGTGTCTACGGATCGAAGCACGAGGACGCAGCAAAGCTGGTGCGCACTGCGGCGCCGGTCGACATCCTGACCGTGTGGGGCCCGGACGCCGCGTTCACTTCTGACCTGACCGAGCGCCAGGTGTGGGTTCGGGGCGAGTTCACCGGTGCCCAGTTCCTGGTGCGCCGTGGGGCTGGTCCCGATGCTGCCGAGCGCTACTGGGTGGTCGCACCGCTGCGGGTCGAGGGCACGAGGTCGATGTTGCTCGTCGTCCGCGGGTGGGCCGACGACCGTCGCGAGGTGCCAGAGCGCCCGCGCGGGACGGTGACCTTCCGCGCCGTCCTCCAGCCGAGTGAGGACCGGAGTGTCGCCGAGCCCTACGACCCGAAGACCGGCGTCGCCGGATCGTTGTCGATCCCGCAACTGGCCAATGTCCTGCGGGGGGACCTGTTCTCCGGCTACGCCCTCACCGACGCCACCGGGATCAACGCCGGCCTTCGCCCGGTGGAGCCCCCGGATCCGCAGGTCTCGTGGACGGTCGGATTGCGCAACCTGGCCTACGCGCTGCAGTGGTGGGTGTTCGGCCTCTTCGCCGGGTTCATGTGGTGGCGGATGGCATCCGAAGCCGTCGACGTGGAGGCTTCCGTTGAAACCTCCCGGGTACCCTGACCAGCGTGAACCCCCGGGATTCGGTCCAGCTCAAGCGCTATCAGGTCATGGCCTGGATCGTCGGCATGCTCCTGATCGTGCTGGTCCTGGTCGGCGTCCCGCTGAAGTACCTGACGGCACACGGATCCTCGCCGCAGCACATCGGCGAGCTGATCACGACCTATCTGGGGATCGCTCACGGCTGGTTGTACATGGTCTTCCTCGTGGCTGCGGCGATGCTGGCGCGGGCACAGCGTTGGAGCCCGGCCTTCACCATCACGACACTTCTGGCCGGCACCGTGCCGATCGTCAGCTTCTGGGCTGAACGGCGCGCGAGTGCCGCTGTGCGTTCGGCGTCTCTCTGACGCGCACGTACGATGGCCGGAGCAAACAACGAAAGGAATCCCGTGGCACTGACCGCGACCCTCACCACCAACCGCGGTGACATCGTCATCGATCTCTTCCCCGATCAGGCACCGCAGACGGTCGAGAACTTCGTCGGACTCGCCGAGGGCACCAAGCAGTGGCTCGACCCGGCCACCCGGCAGCCGTCGGACAAGCCGTTCTACGACGGGCTCACCTTTCACCGGGTCATCGAGGGCTTCATGATCCAGGGCGGATGCCCGCTCGGCACCGGCACCGGTGGTCCGGGCTTCCAGTTCGGCGACGAGTTCCACCCGGACCTGCGGTTCGACCGTCCCTACCTGCTCGCCATGGCCAACGCCGGGCCGGGCACCAACGGTTCGCAGTTCTTCATCACGGTGGCACCGACCGACTGGCTCAATCGCCGGCACACCATCTTCGGTGAGGTCACCGACGAGGCCAGTCAGGCCGTCGTCGACGCGATCGCCACGACGGACATCGGCCCCGGGGATCGCCCGGTCGAGCCGGTTGTCATCACCAAGGTCACCATTACCCGATCGTGACCGGCTGCTACCGGCATCTCGACCGCGAAGCCAACATCCGCTGCCAGCGGTGTGAGCGGCCGATCTGCCCGGACTGCATGCGGGACGCTGCGGTCGGCTTCCAGTGTCCCGAGTGTGTGGCCGAGGGCCTCAAGTCCGTCCGCCAGCCGCGGACGTTGGCCGGAGGCGCGATCGCGGCCAACGCCGGGTGGATCTCGTTCACTCTCATCGCGGTCAACGTTGCGATGTTCCTGCTCCAGCTCGCGACGCAGCAGAGCGCCACTTCGGTCGACGCTCTGGCGACCATGGATCCGGCGGCGGTGGCCGCCGGCGAGTACTGGCGCCTGCTCACCGGCGAGTTTCTGCACGCCAGCCCACTCCACCTGCTGCTGAACATGGTCGCGCTGTACATGTTCGGCCCGGCCGCCGAGCGCGCGTTGGGCAGCTCCCGCTTCATCGCCTCGTATCTCACGATGGCGGTCGCGGCGTCGGCCTTCGTGTACGTCTTGGACGGCGGGCGGACCGTCGGTGCCTCGGGTGCGATCTTCGGCCTGTTCGGACTCGTCTTCGTCCTCATGCTCAAGGTCGGCCAGGACGTCCGCTCGCTGCTGTTCCTGCTGGTGATCAACGGCTTGTTCAGCTTGCAGGGCGGCATCAGCTGGCAGGCTCAC
>DATEDT010000070.1:0-6164 GCA_035281505.1 Aeromicrobium sp.
CTGTCGATGGCCGGGCGCCGCGTCGCGCTGGTCGCCGACCGCGACGAGAACACCATCCAGCGGCACGTCGCCGCGCGTGACGCCGAGGGCTGGGGCGACCGTTCCTTCACCTGGCGCTTCCCCGGACACCGGGTCATCGACGCGGCCAGCGTGGTCGTGCCGGACCGGCTGTTCCGGTTCAGCCCGCTCGTCGGCCGTATCGCCGAGGACGGCTCGGAGTTCCGCGCCATGTTCGGCAGCCTCTGGCTGGCGACCCCGCTCGCCGGCGTCGCACTCGGTCTCGCCAGTGCGGCCGCCGCGGGCGGGCGCGCCCTGCCGCCATCGGTGTGGCTCGTCGCCGCAGGCGCGGTCCTGGCGACGTTCGACGCCTTCTCCGGCGCAGTCGCGGTGGTGCTGTTCGCCGGTGCGGTCCTGATCGGCGGCCTGGGCGGCGTCGAGGGTGGACCGGACACCGTCCACTCCCTGCTCGTCATCCTGGTCATCGGCTTCCTCTGGATGGCCATTCCGCTGATCGGCTCGGCGATCCGGCCGTTCCGCCGGCTCGGCGACGGCTCACTGCGTCACCGATGGGACGTCATCGGTGACGGCCTCATCGCCGCACTGCTGTGCGGATGGGTTGCCCAGAAGCTGACGCAGGCCATGGACCTGTTCGCCGGCCAGAAGACCGGGCTGCCCGAGCATGCGAACACCATCGCCCTCGTGGTGATGGTCGCCGTGGCCCTCCGCGTCTCCATGGAGCACTTCGCCATGTCTGCCTACCCGCAGCGGTTGCAGCAGGTGGAGGGCGAGGATCCCCCGCCGCCGCTCCTGGCCTCGGTCGTCCTGGGCGCGTTCGTGCGCACGGCGGTTTTCGGGTTCATCGGATACGCCTTCATCGGGTCCTGCTGGCAGCTGTGGCTGGGGATCGGGCTGTTCCTGATTCCGCAGTTGATCGACCACCTCCGGGAGCGCTTCCGCAACTTCGGGTTCGTCCAGCGGCTCCTGCCGCGCGGCATCGTGGAGATCTTCATCCTCGTGGTCGCCTGCACGTTGGCCGCCCGCTACGCGATGGATCAGGGCGGCGACAGCCTCAACGGCGTCCGGCTCGCCTTCCTGCTGATCGCCGTGCCACCGGCGCTGCTGGGGGCGCTGCGCGTGTTCGCCGAGGATCCCGACGAGACCGCGGACACCACGTGGCCCCGCGAGCTCCTCGGCGCAGTGATCGTCGCCGTGACCGCGGTACTGGCTGCCCGCGGCTGGGATTACTAGGACTACTGCCCGCGGACGGTCGCGCCCTTGGCGCGGGCCGTCTCGGCGAGCTGCGCCTGGAACTTCAGCATCTTCTCGATGAGGTCGGGATTGCCGGCGGCCAGGATGCGGACGGCCAGCAGGCCGGCATTGCGGGCGTTGCCGACGGCGACCGTTGCCACCGGCACGCCCGCCGGCATCTGCACGATCGAGAGCAGCGAGTCCATGCCGTCCATGTACTTGAGCGGCACCGGCACGCCGATGACCGGCAGCGGCGTCACGGCCGCGAGCATGCCGGGCAGGTGCGCTGCTCCCCCGGCGCCGGCGATGATCACCTTCAGGCCCCGACTGTGTGCCTCGCGCCCATAGGCCAGCATCTCGTCGGGCATGCGATGCGCGGAGACGACATCGGCTTCGTAGGGGACGTCGAACTCGGCGAGCGCCTGCGCGGCCGCCTCCATCGTCGGCCAGTCCGAATCAGAGCCCATGACGATCCCGACCTGCGGTGCCTCAGACATCCGCTCTTCCCTTCTCCAGGAGATCAGCAGCCCGGCGGGCCCGCACGATCGTCCGCGCCAGGTCGTCGCCGAGCACGGTGACGTGGCCGACCTTGCGCCCCGTCTTCACCGCTTTGCCATACAGGTGCACGTGTGCCTCCGGCACGGCCTCCAGGACCTCCGGGAGCTGTGCCTCCAGATCGTCCACGACTCCGCCGAGGATGTTCACCATCACGCTCCACGGACAGCTCGGCTCGGTCGGGCCGAGCGGCAGGTCGAGCACCGCCCTCAAGTGGTTCTCGAACTGGCTGGTGGCGGCACCCTCGATCGACCAGTGCCCGGTGTTGTGGGGCCGCATCGCCAACTCGTTGACCAGGATGCGTCCGTCCATCGTCTCGAACAGCTCGACGGCGAGCATGCCGGTGACGTCGAGCGCCTCGGCGATCGCTCGCGCCAAGGTGCGTGCCTCGCCGGTCAGGTGGGCGCTGAGCTCGGGGGCCGGCGCGACGACCTCCTTGCAGATGCCGTCGGACTGGCGCGACTCGACCACCGGATAGCTGACCATGCCGCCGGACGGGCGGCGCGCCACCTGCGCGGACAGCTCACGCGCAAAGAACACCAGTTCCTCGGCCATGAGCGTCTGTCCCGAAGCGAAGGCCTCCTCGGCCTCGGCAGCGGAGTCGACCATCCAGACGCCCTTGCCGTCGTAGCCGCCGCGGGTGGTCTTGACGACGACCGGGTAGCCGCCGACGGACTCGGCGAAGTCGTCGAGGTCGGCCGGCCCGTCGACGGCGCGGTGCTCGGGGACGGGGAAGCCCAGCTCGGACAACCGCGAGCGCATGAGGGCCTTGTCCTGGGCGTAGATCAGGGCGTGCGGGCCGGGCCGCGGGACGTGCCCCTCGGCCTCGAGCGTGCGCAGGTGCTCCGGCGGGACGTGCTCATGGTCGAAGGTGACGACAGCGCAGCCCTCGGCGGCCTGGCGCAGGTCGTCCAGGTCCCGATGGTCGCCGACCAGGTGGTCGGGGATCACCTGTGCGGCCGAGACGTCCGGCGCCTCGGCCAGCAATCGCAGGTGGATGCCCAGCCCGATGGCGGCCGGCTGCATCATGCGGGCGAGTTGGCCGCCCCCGATGACGGCGACACTGTTGGCGGCACGGTCAGTCTGCGATCGATCCATCGGTCAGATGGACTCGTCATCGTGTGCGGCGTCCACCAGCGAGGTGACGGTCCGATGCATGTCCTCGATGTGCGGGATGTCGCGCAACTCCAGGCCGGCCTGCTCGCTGGCGTCGTGAATGATCAGGGTGCCCGCGCCGAGGATGCGGTCATTGAGGTTCTTCTCGAACGCGACGTCATTGATGCGGCTCAGTGGGATCACCCGCCCCGACCGGGTGAGGATGCCGCGCTGCTCGACCAGCCGCTTGTTCGTCAGCGTGTAGGTCCACAGGTACCAGCGCAGGAACGGGATGACCGAGCCGAGCAGGATGAGCAGCAGCGAGAAGGCGATGATCAGCCAGCGCAGGATGGGCTGTCCGCCCCACTGGATGTCCCAGACCGTCCCGGCCAGGTAGGCGCCTGCAGCGGACACCGCCAACAGGATGATCAGCGGGAGCAGCAGCGCCTTGACGTGCGTGCGGGTCGTCATGACGGTCTGCTCACCGTCGATCATCAATTTGCGCGGCAGCGTCATGGCTTCATGTTCTCACGTGGACGACGTCGCCCGCCGTGATCGGGCGGCCATCGACGACGAGTCGGCCGTGCTCGTCGACGTCGGTGGCCGGGCCGGTCAAGGTCGACCCATCGGGCAGGTTCACGGTGACGTTCCTACCCACCGTGCCGCACGCCGACACGTAGGCGTCACGCAGTGCTGTCGCGTCCGACGTCAGCAGCTCGTAGTGCACGGAAAGACCGGTGAGCACACCGCCGAGCACGTCGTCGCGAGTGGCCTCGGCTCCCTCTAGGTGCAGTGACGTCGCCGTCGGCACCGGCAGCTGATCGACCGTCATCGCGATGTTGAGGCCGATGCCGATCACCGCGGCCGGACCGTGCGCGGTCTCGACCCGTTCAACCAGAATGCCGGCCAGCTTGCGGCCGTCGATCTCGACGTCGTTCGGCCACTTGACGCTCGGTGCCAGGCCCAGGTCCCGGACGGCCGAGGCGACCGCCAGTCCGGTCATGAGCGGAATCCAGGGCCACCGCGCCGGATCCAGTGCCGGCGGACGCATCAGGGCCGACATCACCAGGCCGGAGCCGCGCGGCGCCTCCCAGGTCCGGTCCAACCGCCCGCGCCCGGCCGTCTGGTGCTCGGCGACGATGACCGTCCCCTCCCGCGCACCGTCACGGGCCGCCGCGGCCAGATCGGCGTTCGTGCTCTTGGTCTCGGCCACCAGCCGCACATCCCAGTCCACGCCCCCAGCGTCCCACCCTGCGGGCGGACGAAAACGCACAGATACCCTGCTGCCTATGACTGAGGCTGTTCAGACCGACGGTGGAGGCACCACCCCCGCAGGCGATTTCGACCTCCACACCACCGCGGGAAAGCTGGATGACTTCCGCGCACGCCGGGAGGAGGTTGAGGTCACCCACGCCGCCGAGGCCCACGAGAAGGCCGCGACGCGTGGACGCAAGAGCGCCCGGGAGCGGATCGAGATCCTGCTCGACGAAGGGTCCTTCGTCGAGCTCGACGCCCTGGCCAGGCACCGCAGCCACAACTTCGGGTTGCAGGACCGCCGGCCGATCGGTGACGGCGTCGTGACCGGCTATGGCACGATCGACGGCCGCCAGGTCGCGGTGTTCGCGCAGGACTTCTCCATCTTCGGCGGCAGCCTCGGCGAGGTGTACGGCGAGAAGATCGTCAAGGTCATGGATCTCGCCATCAAGAGCGGCATCCCGATCATCGGCATCAACGAAGGCGCCGGCGCCCGCATCCAGGAAGGCGTGGTGTCGCTCGGCCTCTACGGCGAGATCTTCAAGCGCAACGTGCACGCCTCCGGCGTCATCCCGCAGATCAGCCTCATCATGGGTAACTGCGCCGGCGGCCACGTCTACTCCCCCGCCGTCACCGACTTCACCGTCATGGTCGACGGCACCTCCGGCATGTTCATCACCGGGCCGGACATCATCAAGACCGTCACCGGCGAAGACGTCACCATGGAGGAGCTGGGCGGCGCGCGGACGCACAACACCCGCAGTGGCAACGCGCACTACATGGGTGCCGACGAGGACGACGCCCTGGAGTACGTCAAGGCGCTGCTGTCGTACCTCCCGCAGAACAACCTGGAGGAGCCCGAGCCGTACGACGAGGTCGCCGACTTGGCCCAGACCGACCTGGATCTGACGCTCAACACGATCATCCCCGATTCGGCGAACCAGCCGTACGACATCCGTCGCGTCATCGAGGCCGTCGTCGACGACGAGGAGTTCCTCGAGGTCCAGCCGCTCTTCGCCCCGAACATCGTCATCGGCTTCGGCCGGGTCGAGGGACGCAGCGTCGGCGTGGTGGCCAACCAGCCCATGCAGTTCGCCGGCTGTCTCGACATCGACGCCTCGGAGAAGGCCGCCCGGTTCGTACGGACCTGTGACGCCTTCAACATCCCGGTGCTGACCTTCGTCGACGTCCCCGGCTTCCTGCCCGGCACCGAGCAGGAGTGGAACGGAATCATCCGCCGCGGCGCCAAGCTGATCTACGCGTACGCCGAGGCGACCGTGCCGCTCGTCACGATCATCACCCGCAAGGCCTACGGCGGCGCCTACGACGTCATGGGCTCCAAGCACCTCGGTGCCGACATCAATCTGTCGTGGCCGTCCGGCCAGATCGCCGTCGTCGGCGCATCCGGTGCCGTTGGCATCCTGTACCGCCGCGAGATCGCCGAGGCCGACGATCCCGACGCCAAGCGCGCCGAGCTCATGACCGAGTACGAGGACACGCTGTGCAACCCGTACCTCGCGGCTGAGCGCGGCTACATCGACGCCGTCATCGAGCCGGCCGAAACCCGCGCCGAGGTGGTCAAGGCATTGCGCCTGCTGCGCACCAAGCGGGAGACCCTGCCGCCGAAGAAGCACGGGAACATCCCGCTGTGAGCGAGGACCACGCAACCGACGACCCGGCCATGGTGGAAGCGGCGGCGGAGCCGCCGCGGCTCCTTCGCATCGTCAAGGGCAACCCGACCCCCGAGGAACTGGCCGCGCTGGTCGCCGTCGTTGCTGCGCGCAGCGCGTCCGGCACCCCGGCGAAGAAGCCTCTGCGCAGCGAATGGGGCCATCCGGCCCGCGCCGTCCGCGGCGCACACCGGCCCGGTCCCGACGCTTGGCGTCGCTCAGCCTGGGCGTGACATGACTCGGGTCGTTCTGGCGTCGGCGTCCCCCGCGCGGCTCGCGACGCTCGTGGCGGCCGGGCTGGACCCGGAGGTCGTCGTCTCCGGCGTCGATGAGGAGAGCGTC
>DATEDT010000071.1:0-57560 GCA_035281505.1 Aeromicrobium sp.
AGAAGATCCCGCTGCTGGTCGGGGGGCACGCCGACGTGGCGCTGCGCCGCGCGGTGCTCAAGGGCGACGGCTGGATGCATGCCGGCGGCGACGGTGAGGAGCTCGACCGGCTGCTCGCTCGGCTGGCCGAGATCCGCAAGGCCGAGGGCGATACCCGGGACGACTTCGAGATCCACGTCATCTCCTACGACGCGTACACGCCCGAGGGTGTGCGCAAGCTCGAGGACAAGGGCATCACCGACTGCATCGTCGGCTTCCGGGTGCCCTACATCAAGGGCCGCGACACCGAGCCGCTGGAGACGAAGATCAAGCACCTGGAGAGCTTCGCCGAGAACGTCATCGCGAAGGTGTGAGCGCAGGATGCGCCGACTGATCGAAGCGATGCTCGCCGCTGCGGTCGCCATCGACGTGGCCTACTGGTCGATCTGGTTCACCCGTCGCGACTGGCTTGCCAGTGAGCACACGCAGGCGTATTACGACTTCGAGAACGCCTTCCCGCTCGCCGACGCGTGGCTCGGTCTTGCGTGTGGGCTGGCCTTCGTGGCGTTGCGCCGTGGTCGACCGACAGCCCTGCTGTGGCTCATCTGTGCCGGTGCGGCCGCCCTGTATCTCGGCTGCATGGACCTGCTGTACGACCTCCAGCACGGCATCTTCAGCCAAGGCTCCGGTGGTGCGATCGAAGCCGTGATCGTCGTGCTGACCTGGACCTTCGCGGTGGTCGTCCTGCGCTGGTCGTGGATCAGGCGCGACGCGCTGCTCAGCGGCTCCGTCTGACCGTCAGTCCTCTTCCTCGGTGAAGTCCTCCGGCGGGAGCTCGGCCTCGAGCGCGGCACCGTAGTGCTCGACCTCGGGGTCGCGGTGGAGACCGCCGGACATGGCGTACTCCTCCTCCGGGGACAGGATGAGCCGATGGCGTCCAAACAGCGCGAACAGCGCCAGGCCGATCGCGTAGAGGACGACGATCGCGACGATGGCCGGCCGGTAGGTCTCGTTGAGGAGCACACCGATGAACGTGATCGCCGCGATCACGCCGGCCACCACGGCGCCAGGGACGCCCAGCGGGCTGACCCAGGGCCGCACTGCGGTGGGGTACTTTCGGCGCAGCAGGACGTAGGAGACCATCTGCAGCACGTAGGCGATGACCGCGCCCCACACTGCGATGTTCAGGACGACTGCGCCGGCACCTTCGATCACGTAGTCGACGAGGACCAAGGCCACGAGCCCGACCAAGGCGCCGACGACGAGGGACACACCCGGCGTCTGTCGGGAGCCAGTGAGCGACAGCACCTTCGGGTAGTACCCGGCACGTGAGAGCGAGTACATGTTGCGTGCGTAGGCGAACATGATGCCTTGCAGGCTGGCCAGCAGGCCGAGCAGTGCGAAGCCCGCCAGTACCGCGGCCCAACCGGCCGGGAGGAAGGCGCGGAAGCCGTCCAGCAGCGGCTCGCCCGATTCGGCGATCGCCGCCGAGCCGGTGACCGCGGGGTTGAGGAAGAGCACCAGCGCAGCGCAGCCGACGAGGGTCAACAGGCCGACGATGCCCGCTCGCGGGATGTCGACCTCCGGGTCGTGAGCCTCTTCGGCCGCAAGAGGCAGCTCCTCGATGCCGAGGAAGAACCAGATGGCAAAGGGGAGCGCGTAGAGGACGCCGGTCCATCCGAACGGCAGGAAGCTGCTGTTGCCGCCCTCGGGGTCGATGTTGTTGTACTGGCTGAAATCGACCGCGCCGTTGATGAGAGCGAGGACCGCGAACAGCACCAGTACGCCGATGGAGAGGACGGCCACGACGATGGCGAACTTGAACGAGACCTCCGCACCGGCCGCGTTCAGTGCGATGAACGCGGCGTAGAGGATGATCCACCACAGCCACATGGAGTTCGAGAGGTCCAGGCCGAACAGCTCATCGGTCACGGCGTTCGCATAGGACGCGGAGAAGTAGACGATCACGGCGGTCGTGAAGACGTACTCGATCGTCTCGGCCAGGCCGGTGATGAAGCCGCCCCAGGGCCCGAGCGCTGATCGCGCGAACGAATAGGCGCCGCCGGTGTGCGGCATCGCCGCCGACATCTCGCCGATGGAGTACAGCATCCCGAAGTACATGACGATGACCACGATGGTGGCGATGAGCAGGCCGCCCCACCCGGCGGCACCGATGCCGAAGTTCCATCCGGAGAAGTCGCCGGAGATGACGGCGGCGACGCCGATGCCCCACAGTCCCCAGAACCCCGCGGTGCGGCGCAGTTGCCGCTTCTCGAAGTAGCCCTCCTCGGCGTGGGTATAGGTCACTCCGCCGGTCGGCGCGCTCCCTGCAGCCTTTTCGCTCACGTGCGGTCTCCTCCCAGGCGACACAAGCCCAATGGCCGTGAATGTAGACCTGCACAAACGTGGCTGTAAACAACTTTCACGTAAAATTGGTATGACCTTGGACCATTTGGCGCGGTTTCGTTGACAGCCGCTCGCGTGCCTCGTGAGACTGGCCTCGTGTCCGCCCACCCGATCGAATCGATGCTTCCCGAAGCGGTGTTGCGCCCCGTCGGCGGCCATCACGCATTCGAGTCCTGTGTGGCACAGCTGGGCACGGCGATTCGGCTGGGGATCTATCCGGCCGGGACGCTGCTTCCGGCTGAGCGCGAGCTGGCCGAGCGTCTGTCGGTCTCGCGGACAACGCTGCGCGAGGCGATCGCCGCGTTGCGGGCGAGCCAGCTGGTCGAGACCCGGCGCGGTCGCGGCGGCGGCACGGTCGTCTGTCGGCAGCCGGCGCGGCGACGGGCGTCGGCGAAGGCAGCGCTCCGGGGCCGCCACGACGAATTGCTTGACTCGCTGCGGTTCCGCAAGATCGTCGAGCCGGGCGCAGCGGCGGTCGCTGCCGGGCGGGAGCTCGACGACTCGACGCGCGCGCTGCTGGAGTCCTGCCTGCGGGCGGTGTCCGATGCCGCGCCGCGCTGGGAACACCGTCAGTGCGACTCCCGACTGCACCTCGCGATCGCAACAGCCAGTGGATCACCGCTGCTCATCGATGCCGTGTCGCGCGTCCAGGCCGACCTCGACGAGATGCTCAATGCGATCCCCGTCCTGCCGAAGAACATCGCGCACTCGACCGCACAGCATGACGCGATCGTTGCGGCGATCCTCGCCGGCGACGCGCGCAAAGCCGCTCGCGTGATGCGCGAACACTGTGAGGACACCGAGGCCTTGCTCCACGGACTGCTCGGGTGAAGAGAGGACAGCCACAATGACAGGCGCCAGGATGACACCCGCCGTGCGGAACGAGCGGTACTTGACGGTCGACGCCTTGCGAGCCCGTATCGACGCCGGCGAGATCGACACGGTCGTCGTTGCGTTCACCGACATGCAGGGGCGGCTCCAGGGCAAGCGCCTGCATGCGCGCTACTTCCTCGACGTCGTCCTCGAGCACGGCACCGAGGGCTGCAACTACCTCCTCGGCGTCGACGTCGACATGAACACGGTCGGCGGGTATGCGATCACCTCGTGGGAGCGCGGCTACGGCGACATGGAGTTCGCCCTCGACCTCGAGACGATCCGGCTGCTGGAGCACCACCCGGGCACCGCCATGGTGCAGTGCGACCTGGTGTGGCTTGACCACCGGCCGGTTCGCGAATCGCCACGCACCATCCTGCGTGCTCAGCGGGATCGTGCTGCCGAACTCGGGTACGACGCGCTGGCCGGCACGGAATTGGAGTTCATCGTCTTCGAGGACTCCTACGAGCAGGCGCACAATCTGCGCTATCACGGCCTGACGCCGGCCAACCAGTACAACGTCGACTACTCGATCGTCGGCACGTCCCGGGTCGAACCGTTGCTCCGGGACATCCGCAACACCGCCTACGCAGCCGGCATGAACGTCGAGAGCGCCAAGGGTGAGTGCAACTTCGGCCAGCACGAGATCGGGTTCCTGTACGACGACGTGATGGTGACGGCCGACAACCATGCGGTCTACAAGACGATCGCGAAGGAGATCGCGGCCCAGCGCGGGTGCTCGATCACCTTCATGGCGAAGTACAACGAGCGCGAGGGCAACTCCTGCCACGTCCACCTGTCATTGCGAGGGCAGGACGGCCGGACGGTGTTTTGGGACGAGAGCGGGCGGACCTCGCTCTACGACAATTTCGTGGCGGGCGTGCTCGCCACGATGGCCGACTTCACGCTGCTTTACGCCCCCAACGTCAACTCCTACAAGCGTTTCGCCGAGGGCTCGTTCGCGCCCACGACGATCGCCTGGGGTGAGGACAACCGCACCTGTGCGATCCGGCTGGTCGGCAAGGGCGCCTCAGCCCGGATGGAGAACCGGGTGCCGGGCGGAGACGTCAATCCGTACCTTGCGGTGGCCGCGATGCTGGCCGGCGGACTGCACGGCATCGAGAAGGGCCTGCCGCTTGAGCCGCCGTTGGAGGGCAACGCGTACACCTCGGGACGCACGCAGGTGCCCCACACGCTGCGGGAGGCCCGCGATGCCTTCCACGCATCGGCGATCGCGCGAGCGGCCTTCGGCGACGACGTCGTCGATCACTACACGAACATGGCCGACGTCGAGCTGGCCGCCTTCAACGCCGCCGTCACCGATTGGGAGTTGTTCCGCTCCTTCGAAAGGATGTGAATCTTCCCGTGTCGGCAAGCTCGCTTTACACCGTCGTGAACCCGGCCACCGGCACGGCTGTGACGGAGGTCGCCCAGGCGTCGCTCGAGGAGACCGACGCGCTGATCGAGCGCGCGCATGAGACCTTTCCGGCGTGGCGCGATGTTTCCCCGGGCGAGCGGGCCCGGCTGCTTCGGGCCTTCGCCGCGGTGGTCGACGCCCACGTGGAGGAACTCGCCCAGCTCGAGGTGACCAATGCCGGCCACACCCTCGGCAACGCCCGCTGGGAGGCCGGCAACGTTCGCGACGTGCTCAACTACTACTCCGCCGCCCCGGAGCGGCTGTTCGGTCGGCAGATCCCGGTGCCGGGTGGCGTCGACCTCACGTTCCGCGAGCCGCTCGGCGTGGTCGGCGTGATCGTGCCGTGGAACTTCCCGATGCCGATCGCCGGCTGGGGGTTCGCGCCGGCCCTGGCCGCCGGGAACACGGTCGTGCTCAAGCCGGCTGAACTGACACCGCTCACGGCGATCCGGTTGGGGGAGTTGGCGGTCGAGGCCGGACTGCCCGAAGGCGTCTTCACGGTCATTCCGGGCAAGGGTTCGGTCGTCGGGGAGCGGTTCGTCACCCACGAGCTGGTACGCAAGGTCTGCTTCACCGGGTCCACCGACGTCGGAAAGCGGATCATGGCCGGCTGCGCCGACCAGGTGAAGCGGGTCACGCTGGAACTCGGCGGCAAGAGCGCAAACATCGTCTTCGCCGATGCCGACGTCGCGCGTGCGGCTGCGTCGGCCCCGTACGCGGTGTTCGACAACGCCGGGCAGGATTGCTGCGCCCGATCACGGATCCTCGTGCAGCGTCCGGTCCACGACGAGTTCCTGGCCGGCCTGGAGAAGGCGGTCCGCGGACTGCGGGTCATCGATCCGGCCGATCCGGACAGCGAGATGGGCCCGCTGATCTCGGCCGGGCAACGCGATCGGGTTCGGGGCTATCTCGATGGTGTCGAGACGGCCTTCACCGGCTCGGTTCCGCAGTCCGACGGCTTCTGGTTGCCGCCCACGGTCGTGCTGCCGAGCAGCACCGATGCACCGGTGTGGCGGGAGGAGGTCTTCGGCCCGGTCGTGGCGGTCCTGCCTTTCGACGACGAGGACGAGGCGATCGAGCTGGCGAACGACACCGAGTTCGGGCTGTCCGGTTCGATCTTCACCCGGGACGTCGGGCGGGCGCTGCGCGTCGCGCGTGGCGTCCAGTCGGGGAACCTCAGCGTCAACTCGCACTCGTCGGTGCGCTACTGGACGCCGTTCGGCGGTTACAAGCAGTCCGGCCTGGGCCGAGAACTCGGGCCGGATGCACCGAACGCGTTCACCGAGGAGAAGAACGTCTTCATCGCCGAGGACTGAAACAGAGGAGAAAAGTGGCTGGACGCCTGGACGGCAAGGTTGCCGTCATCACCGGAGGATGCTCGGGCATCGGGCTCGCGACTGTGCGCCGATTCGTGGCCGAGGGCGCACGGGTCGTCATCGGGGACCTCGACGACGAGCGTGGCAAGGAGCTCGCCGCGGAACTCGGCATCCTGTACGTCCACACCGACGTGACGAGCAAGGCCGACGTTGACGCACTGTTCGCCGCGGCCAAGGACACGTTCGGCTCCGTCGACATCGCCTTCAACAACGCGGGCATCTCACCGCCGGACGATGACTCGATCCTCACGACCGAACTCGACGCCTGGAAGCGGGTACAGGAGGTCAACCTCACCTCGGTGTATTTGTGCTGCAAGGCGGCACTGCCGTACATGCTGGAGCAGAAGAAGGGGTCGATCATCAACACGGCGTCGTTCGTCGCCGTGATGGGTGCCGCCACCAGCCAGATCTCGTACTCGGCATCCAAGGGCGGCGTGCTGACGATGACCCGCGAACTCGGCGTCCAGTTCGCTCGCGAGGGCATCCGGGTCAACGCCCTGTGTCCGGGACCGGTCAACACGCCGCTGCTCCAGGAGCTGTTCGCCAAGGACGCCGAAAGGGCGGCCAGGCGCCTGGTCCACATCCCGATGGGGCGTTTCGGCGAGCCCGAGGAGATGGCCAACGCGGTGCTCTTCCTGGCCTCGGACGAGTCCTCGTTCGTCACTGCGTCGACCTTCCTGGTCGACGGAGGCATCTCGGCGGCCTACGTCACCCCCCTGTGAGATGGGTACTGTGATGCGCCCGGTCATCGGTTTGTCGTCCTACCGTGAAACGGCGCGCTGGGGCGCGTGGGAGCAACCGGCCGATCTCCTGCCCGCCGAGTATGCCCGCGCCGTGGAGGCTGCGGGCGGTGTTCCCGTGCTGCTTCCACCCAGCGACCCGACGGTGGCTGTCGAGGTCGTGGACCGGCTGGACGGGCTGGTGATCAGTGGCGGGGCCGACGTCGCGCCGCAGCGATACGGCGAGGCGCCGGGTGAGCACACCGTCAGCTGGCGGGATGACCGCGATGCCTGGGAGCTGGCGCTGCTGGACGCCGCGGATGCCCGGGAGCTGCCGGTGCTCGGCGTGTGCCGGGGCATGCAGGTCATGGCGGTCCATGCCGGCGGTCGCCTCGCGCAGCACGTGCCCGAGGTCGTCGGTCACGAGCGCCACAACCCCGGTGGAGCGACATACGGGGCGACCGAGATTCGGCTTCAGGCCGGTTCCCGGATCGCTGCTCTGCTCCCGGACGGAGTGGTCGGGACGTGTCACCACCACCAGTCCGTTGCCGAGCATCCGGGGTTCTCCGCCGTGGCCTGGGCTGACGACGGCCTGTTGGAGGCCATGGAGGCGCCGGGTGAGAGGTTCCGCGTCGGTATCCAGTGGCACCCGGAGGCGGCAGACGATGCGCGGCTGTTCGCCGGGCTGGTCGAAGCCGCCGGTCGTCGGCGGACCTGACCGGGCCTGGATCTGGTCACCACATGGGTTTCGGTGATATCGAGGTCACAGCAGAACCACACACATCCCGGAGGAAACCATGAATGATGTCGCTGTCTGGATCGTTGCCGTCGGCTTTGCCCTGATGGGCGTCGCCGCACTGGTGCGCCCCGCAGCCATTTGGGCGCCCTTCGGCGTCGAGCCCACGACACCGGGTTCACGCAGCGAGGTCCGCGCTGTGTACGGCGGGTTCGGGCTGGCCTTGGCCGGACTCATGGTCTGGGCCAACGGTGCGGGCGCGGACGTCCGTGAGGGTGTCCTGCTCGCGGTCGCGGTCAGCCTGTTCGGCATGGCTGCCGGCCGCGTGGCCAGTGCATTGGTCGAGCCACGCGCGGTGCTGGGCTGGCCGGGGTTCTTCCTGCTGGTCGAGATCGGTGCCGGCGCCTTGGTGCTCGCCGCACGCTGATTGCCGCTGTGTTCTCGGTCATAGATCCGGTCGCGGCTGGGCTTTCGGTGATAGTCCGGTCTCAGACCACCAGCCGAGGAGCAGCCATGACCATCGTCTTCTTCTTCGTGATTCTGTACGTGGCGGTGTCGATGTGGGACGTGATCCACGTCAACGATCTGGTCGGCCGGATGGTCGACCCGGCCGGGTACCGACGGGATCATCCCGCTGCCGCGATCGAGCCGGCGCCGCGCCTGGTGATCAATCCGCCGTCGGACGCATGATCGGCTGAGCCGGGGATCCCGCAATCTCTTTGTGGCAGCCTGTCGCATGAGCGGCGCGCCGTTCGTGGAGCAGGTGAAGGCCGGCCACAACGGCCGCCCAGACGAGGAGTCACGCGATGACGCAGTACCTGATCTCATTCGACGAGGGCGCGATGGTGGACCTCGACCATCCGGACCTACCGGCCATCGCGAAGGCCGCCGACGCCGCGTGCCAGGAAGCGATGGACGCGGGCGTGTGGGTGTTCGGCGGGGGGCTGCTGCCGCAGGTGGCGAGCACGGTGACGCCCGAGGGAATCGTCACGGACGGCCCGTTTCCGGAAACCAAGGAGTTCATCGGCGGGTTCGCGGTCGTCGATGTGGCGACCCGTGACGAGGCGCATGAGTGGGCGAGGAAGCTCGCTGCGGCGTGCCGCTGCAACCAAGAGGTCCGGGAGTTCATGGAGCCCCCGGAGTTCTGACCCGATCTACTCGGGCTTCTTCAGCGACGCGATCGTGCGCTCGAACTCCCAGTGCGCGCGCATCTGGATGATCTGACCGTCGTCGTTGATGGTGTGAACCGTGACGATGTCGGTCGACGCCGTCGAGCCGTCCGGCAGCGTGGTGTCGAATCGGGCAACGCTGGCGCAGGTGTTCCCGTTCGCGAACGAATCGTGAATCGTGAAATGGAACTTCGAGACCGGCGCGATGGTCAGGTCCCAGAATGCGGCGATCTCATCGCGACCGCGATGTCCCTTGCCCTCCGGATCGAAGATGGACGGGCCGACCGGGTCCTCGATCGTCGCGTCCGGTGCATAGATCTCGTTGACCCATTCGTCTTTGGCGCCGCGGCCGACGGCGTCCAGCGAGCGCTGGGCCATGATCTGCGCCGGGTGGTCGCCGCCGGGGGCGTTCCAGGTGATGTATTCGGACTGGATCACGACTTCCGCTCCTTGAGCATGTCGAGGCAGATGTCGACGATCATGTCCTCTTGGCCGCCGATCAGCTTGCGCCGGCCGACCTCGGTGAGGATCTCCCGGGTGTCGAGCCCGAACCGTGCGGCGGCCGTCTCGGCGTGCCGCAGGAAGCTGGAGTACGCGCCCGCGTACCCGAGCGTCAGCGTCTCGCGGTCGACCTGGACCGGACGATCCATCAGCGGTCGAACGAGGTCGTCGGCCGCGTCCTGGAGCGCGAACAGGTCCGCGTTGGTCTTCCAGCCCATCAGGTCGGCAACCGCCACGAACGGCTCGATGGGGGCGTTGCCCGCGCCGGCCCCGAGACCGGCAAGCGATGCGTCGACGCGCGTCACGCCCTCTTCGACGGCGACCACGCTGTTGGCGACGGACAGGGACAGGTTCTGATGAGCGTGGATGCCGAGCTCGGTGGTCGGATCCAGCACGTCGCGGTAGGCCCGCACCCGGTCGCGCACGCCGTCCATCGTCAATCGGCCGCCGGAGTCGACGACGTAGACGCAGTGGACGCCGTACGACTCCATCAGCTTGGCCTGCTGGGCCAGCGCGGCCGGCTCGGACAGGTGACTCATCATCAGGAAGCCGGAGACGTCCATGCCGATCTCACGGGCGGTGCCGATGTGCTGCGCCGAGACGTCGGCCTCGGTGCAGTGTGTGGCCACACGCACCGACCGCACGCCGAGATCCCAGGCTCGGCGCAGGTCCTCGGCGGTGCCGATGCCGGGAAGGATCAGCGAGGTGAGTCGCGCGTTCTTGATGTTCGCCGCGGCGACCTCGATCCACTCCCAGTCGGTGTTGCTGCCGGGCCCGTAGTTGAGGCTGCCGCCGCCGATGCCGTCGCCATGCGTCACCTCGATGGCGTCGACACCGGCCGCGTCGAGCGCGGCGACGATCTTGCCGACGTTCTCCGGCGAGATCCGGTGCCGGATCGCGTGCATGCCGTCACGCAGCGTGACGTCCTGAAGGAAGACATTGGTCATTTCGAGCCCCCTGCGATGAGTTCGCCCACCCGGAGGGCGGCCGAGGTCATGATGTCCAGGTTTCCTGCGTATGCCGGCAGGTAGTGCGCGGCGCCCTCGACCTCGAGGAAGACCGAAACCTGGTGAGTGACCGGCGCCTCGGTCAGGGTTTGCACCGGCATGTCCGGCGGGATCGGCGTGAACAGTACGTCCTGCTTCAGCCGGTAGCCCGGAACGTAGACGGCGACGTCAGCGACCATCGACTCGACCGACTCGCGGATCTTGTCCTGCAGTTCCTCGCCCGGGTCGTTGATCAGCGTCATCACCGTGTCGCGCATGATCATCGGCGGCTCAGCCGGGTTGAGGATGATGATCGCCTTGCCCTTGCCGGCGCCGCCGACCGTCTCGACTCCATGCGCGGTGGTCTCGGTGAACTCGTCGATGTTCGCGCGGGTCCCGGGCCCGGCCGAGCGGGACGACACCGACGCGACGATCTCGGCGTAGGGCACGTCGGTGACGCGGCTGACGGCCGCGACGATCGGAATCGTCGCCTGGCCGCCGCAGGTCACCATGTTCACGTTGGGGGCGTCCAGGTGTTCGCCCAGGTTCACGGCCGGGACGACGAACGGGCCCAGTGCCGCCGGGGTGAGGTCGACCAGACGCTTGTTGAAGGGTTCGAGGGCCTCCGCGTTCGCCTTGTGTGCGCCGGCCGACGTCGCGTCGAAGATGATGTCGATCTCGTCGAAGTCGGGCATCGCCATGAGGCCCTCGATGCCCTTGTACGTCGTCGGGACGCCGCGGGCGGCCGCGCGCGCGAGGCCATCGGAGTCCGGATCGATGCCGACGAACGCGGCCATCTCCAGGACCTCGGAGGTGTCTAGCACCTTGATCATCAGGTCGGTTCCGATGTTGCCCGAACCGATGATGGCAACTTTGGTGGCCATGGCTTCCCCTAAACGAACGTGGTCGTGACCGTGCCCAGGGGGGCACCGTCGGTGGTGGTCAAAGTGGCGACGACGTGGTTGCCGGCCTCAACCGGAACCATGGGGCCGAGGGCGCCGGACAGGACGAGCTGGCCGGCGCGCAATGGCTCACCGAAGTCCTGCGCCGTCCGCGCGAGCCATGCCACCGCGTCGAGCGGGTTGTCCAGGCAGGCTGCGCCGTTGCCGGTGGAGACGACCTCGCCGTCGATCCGCATCTCCATGAGCGTGTCGCGCGGCTCGAACTCGTCGAAGGTCAGATGCCTGGAGCCGAGGACATAGGTGCCGGAGGAGGCGTTGTCGGCCACGGTGTCGGCGAGTGCGATGTCCCAATTGGCCACCCGGCTGTCCACGATCTCCAAGGACATGACGGCATGGTCGATGGCGGCCCGGACCGCCTCATCGGTGATGTCGCCGGCGAGGTCCGATCCCAGGACGAAGGCGATCTCCGCCTCGACCCGGGGCTGTAGCAGCGTCTCCATCGGTGTCGAGTCGCCGTCGCTGACGCCCATGTCGCTGAACAGGAAGCCGAAGTCCGGCTGGTCCACGCCCACCTGCTGCTGGATGGCCTTCGACGTGAGGCCGATCTTGCGTCCGATGATGTCGACGCCACCGGCCAGGCGACGGGCTGTGACGAGTTGCTGCACCTCATAGGCCGCGGCGATGTCCGAGGGGCCGATCAGGTCGCGGACCGGAGCGCAGGGCGTGCGGTCGGCGAAGGCGTTGATCAGGCGATCGGCGGCTTCGGCGACGGCGTGCTGTTGCCCCTGAGGTTGTACTGTCTCGGTCACTACCCAAAAATAGAACGTGTTCTTATTGCTGTCCAGTTCGGCAGACGGGAAGCGCGTGTCAGCCTTCGAGAATCGCCTTGACCTTGTCGAGCGCGGCAACAGTCGCGTTCATCGAGCTCTGGGTCGGCTTGCTGAGCACGAACTTCTGCGGGCCGCGGATGTCGACGGCGAGTTTGAAGGTCACAGCCGTGCCGCCATCGACCTCAGCGAAGCTGAGCGTGCCTTCCGGGCGGATCGGTCCGGCGATGACCTTGAACGCGTAACCGTTCGGCGGATCCCACGCGGTGATCTGGGTGTCGGCCGCCACTTGGCCGATCACCGGGGCGGACACCTGCTGCCGGATGATCGTGTTCAGGCCCATCGGACCCTCGGGTGTTGCCTCCACGAGTTCCTCGCGCCATTGCACGTCATTTTCGGCGTTGGTGAAGAACGCGAAGACCTTCTCGATCGGTGCAGCGATGGTGAGCGTTCGTTCAGCGGACGGCATGGACGCATTGAATCAGATGGCGCAGCAGGAAGCGCGAGCGTTCTGCATGGGTGGGGCCCGGTTAGCCTTGACCGAAATGACTAGTCCCACGAGGGTGCCAACGGCAGTGCCGACGATCGGGGAAACCCGTCGTGCGGTCACGCGCGTCGTCGCCGGCAAGGCAGTCGACGCCGATGAGGTCGTCGCCCTCCTGGCGGCTCGGGGCGAGGATCTCGATCGGCTGTGTGATGCCGCGGTGCGCATCCGCGACCTCGGGTTGGCCGACGCCGGGCGTCCGGGCATCGTCACGTACAGCCGCAAGGTGTTCATCCCGCTCACCCGGCTGTGCCGAGACCGCTGCCACTACTGCACGTTCGTCACGGTGCCGGGCAAGCTGGACGCGCCGTTCCTCAGCCCCGACGAGGTGCTCGAGATCGCGCGGCAGGGTGCGGAACTGGGTTGCAAGGAGGCCCTGTTCACGCTCGGCGACCGGCCGGAGGACCGATGGCCCGAGGCGGCGGCCTGGCTGGAGGAAGCCGGGTACGCCACGACGTTGGAGTACGTCCGCGCCATGGCCATCCTCGTGCTCGAGGAGACCGGGCTGCTCCCGCACCTCAACCCGGGCGTCATGTCCTGGGCCGAGATGAACCGGCTCAAGGCGGTCGCGCCGAGCATGGGGATGATGCTGGAGACCACGAGTCGGCGACTCTTCGAGGAACCGGGACAGCCTCATTACAAGAGTCCGGACAAGGACCCCGCCGTCCGCCTTCGGGTGCTTGAAGATGCAGGGCGGCTTTCGATCCCGTTCACGACCGGCGTGCTCATCGGCATCGGCGAGACGCTGCAGGAGCGCGCCGATGCACTGTTCGAGCTGCGCCGGGTCCACCGCGAGTACGGCTCAATCCAGGAAGTGATCGTCCAGAACTTCCGAGCCAAGCCGGACACGGCCATGCGCCACGTCGACGACCTTGACGTCGAGGAGTACCGCGCCGCGCTGGCGACGGCACGGGTCGTGCTCGGTCCCCGCGTGCGGATCCAGGCACCGCCCAACTTGGTCGACCTCGACGAGTGCCGCGCCCTTCTCGCCGCCGGCGTCGACGATTTCGGTGGCATCAGCCCGCTCACCCCGGACCACGTCAACCCGGAACGTCCCTGGCCGCAGATCGACACCCTCACCGAGCTCTGCGCGGACGCCGGCTTCCAGCTGCGCGAGCGACTCACCGCGCACCCCGAACTGCTGGACGCGCCGTGGGTCGATCCACGGCTCCGGCCGCACGTCGATGCGTTGCGCGGCCCGGACGGTTTGGCCGATGCGAACGTCACACCCAAGGGCCAGCCCTGGCAGGAGCCGGACGGCGGGCTGGTCGACGCCGGCCGAACCGACCTGCACCACACGATCGACACCGAGGGTCGCGCGACGGATCGGCGCGGCGACTTCGATGACGTCTACGGCGATTGGGATGCGCTTCGACGAGCTCAGGCGCCGGTGGACGGGGCGCCGCCGACACTTCGCCTGGCCTCCGACGTCAGCGCGGCCTTGCGTGCGGCCGAGCGTGCCCCGGCCGAGCTGAGCGACGCCCATGCGTTGGCGTTGATGACCGCCGAGGGCGCCGACCTGGAGGCGGTGTGCCGCCTGGCCGACGACCTGCGGCGCGATGCAGTCGGCGACACCGTCACCTACGTCGTCAACCGGAACATCAACTTCACGAACGTGTGTTACACCGGCTGCCGGTTCTGCGCGTTCGCGCAGCGCAAGACCGACGCCGACGCGTACAGCTTGTCGTTCGATGAGATCCAGACCCGCGCCCGTGAGGCCGTTGCTCTCGGGGCGACCGAGGTCTGCATCCAGGGTGGCATCGATCCGGAGCTGCCGGGCTCGACGTACGCCGACATCGCGCGGGCCGTCACCGAGGCCGCGCCGGAGCTGCACATCCACGCGTTCAGCCCGATGGAGATCATGAACGGCGTTGCCCGAACCGGCCGGTCGATCCGGGACTTCCTGTTGGAGCTCAAGGAAGCCGGTCTCGATTCGCTGCCCGGTACCGCCGCGGAGATCCTCGACGATGACGTGCGCTGGATCCTCACCAAGGGCAAGTTGCCGACGAGTCAGTGGATCGAGGTCGTCAGCACCGCGCATGAGGTGGGGCTGCCGACGACCTCGACGATGATGTACGGCCATGTCGACCAGCCGGCGCACTGGGTGCAGCACCTGAAGGTGATCGCAAACATCCAGCGCTCGACCGGCGGTTTCACCGAGTTCGTGCCGCTGCCGTTCGTGCACCAGTCGAGTCCCATCTACTTGGCCGGCGTGGCCCGTCCGGGTCCGACCGCACGGGACAACCGGGCCGTCCACGCGATGGCGCGCATCATGCTGCACGGGCTCATCGACAACATCCAGTGCTCCTGGGTCAAGCTCGGCCCAGCGCTCGTCGAGCAGGTGCTGGCCGGGGGAGTGAACGACCTCGGTGGCACGCTCATGGAGGAGACCATCAGTCGGATGGCCGGCTCGACCAACGGATCCAGCCGTGACCGCGAGGAGCTCGAAGCCATCGCCGCGGCCGCCGGTCGCCCGGCGCGGCAGCGCACGAGCCTTTACGGCACGGTCGACACCACCAAGCGGACGCTCGACATCGAGGTTGCCTCGTGAGCTGGAACGCGGTCGTACCGGTCAAGGCGTGGCGATCGGCCAAGTCGCGGCTGGACATACCCGGCGATGTGCGGGCCGAACTTGCCCGAGCGCTGACGCTCGACACCCTGGACGTCCTGGCGTCTCACCCGGCCGTGGCCCAGGTCGTGGTCGTGACGGCGGATGCCGAGGCTGCGCACGAGGCTCGGTCGCGTGGTGCTGTCGTGCTCGCCGAAGCACCGTCAGCGGACCCACTGAACGACGCCGTGCGTCAGGGCTGCGCCTGGGTCGCCGCGTCCGGTAAGGACGGACCGACCGTCGTGGTCCCGGCCGACCTGGCGTACCTGTCGGCGGACGTTCTGTCGTCGGCGCTCGCCGCGCTCGCTGAGGCCGGCCGCGCACATGTCTCGGACCTGGACGGCACGGGTACGACGTTGCTGGCCGCGCCGGCCGCTTCCGGCATCGATCCGCACTACGGCGTCGGCTCGTCCGGCCTTCACGCCGCAGCGGGCTTCGCGCGGCTCGACTCGGTCGATCCGCGAGCCCGCGCGGACATCGACCAGCTGGACGACCTCGACAGCGCCTGGACACCCGGTCCGCGGGTGTCGGCCCTGGCCAAGCGCCTCGCCGTCGGCGCCTGACCGCCGCCTGGCGAGGTTCGGAGCGAGCTCAGCCCGCAGCGACGTCGACGCTCACGACGAGGCCATGGGCCACCGCCACCGCGAGCAACCGTTGCTTGAGCATTCCCGCTTCGACCAGCTGATCGGGGCCCGCATGGATGACGAGATGCCCGTTCGCCGATTCGACGGTCAGGTCGCCGGGCGAGGCCAGCGCGACCACGTCGAACTCGGCGACCTCCTCCTCGGTCAGGCCCGGAAACCCGCGGACCGGCTGTCCCGGCAAGGCCGCGAGCACGGCGTCCCGCGCACCGAGACCGAACAGGTCGCCCGGCTCGTCCCGGATCAGTGCGGCGGCTCCGGGGCCGTCCTCGTCCAGAAGCAGTCGCGGATCGAGGCCGCGGACGATCGAGATGGGTCGCTGTCCGAGCTTGCCGGTGGCCAACTCGGCTGCACCGGCGACCTCGTCGGCGATCGCGGGAGACGTGACGACGAGGGGATTGCCGTAGGCGTCGTCCCGGCCGGCGAACGAATCGAAGGGTGCGAGGCCGGCGCAGCCGATGGCGATGTCGGTCTGACCGATCCGCCAGGCGCGCCCGGCCGTGTCGCTGACGACCACCGCAACCCGCACGCCCGAACGCTCCCGGATGGTCGCCCGGATCTCGCGCGCGACGCCGTCGGGGTCGGGTGGGAGGGGAAGGACGGCGCCGGCGGCGATGTTCGACGCGTCGACGCCGGCCGCGGCGAGGGTGAGGCCGTGATGGGTGCGCACGATGACCGTGCTTCCGCGCTCCGCGACCACGCGATCGGTTTCATCGGCAATGACGTCGGTCTTCTCGCGGGTGGTGGCCAGGCCGAGTGACTTGCTGACGACCTTGCTGGTGATCACCACGACGTCGCCGTCCTGCAGCACGCCGTGGGCCAGGACGACGCCGGCCAGGTCGGTACCGGCGGTGACCTCGCCGACGCCGTCGAGGGCGATGAGCTCGACGGTCATCGTTGACTCAGCTCGCGGGCCAGGTCGAGCGCGTCGGCGGCGAGCTTGCGCGTCTTCGACGGGTCGGACATCCACAACGGAACGACACGGACGGTCAAACCGGCCTGCTCGATCGACGCGGCCTCGCCGGCATCGGAGTCGTCGATCAGCCAGCCGTCGAGGATTCCGTCGTCGGTGCGGCTGCCGTGGAACCGCGCCACCCCGCTTGCGCTGACGTCGATGCCCAGGCCGCTCAGCAGCTGGTTGGCCATACCCCGGACGGCCGACCCGCCGATGATCGGCGAGACGCCCACGACCGGTGCCTCCGTCGAGCGCAGTGCCTCCCGGATGTCCCCGATGCTGATGATCGGACCCACCGAAACGATCGGATTCGAGGGCGGGATCAGTACGACGTCAGCGTCCCGGATCGCCTCGAGCACGCCCGGCGCCGCATTGGCCCTGTCCGCACCGACGACCTCGACCGCGTGAACCGGCACCTCGGCGCGATGGCGGATCCAGAATTCCTGGAAGTGGATGCGCCGGGCCTCGCCGTCGATGGTGGTGTCGATGTGCGTCTCGACGATGTCGTCGGTCATCGGCAGCAGCTGGACCGAGCGGGAGGTGCCGCCGGGCCGCCATCGCTCACACAGTCGTGCGGTGGCCGTGCTGAGCGGGGCACCTGAGCGCAGCACCGAGGTCCGCACCAGGTGTGTCGCAAGATCGCGGTCGCCCAGCCCGAACCAGGCCTCCTCGACGCCGTACGCCTCCAGCTCCGCCTTCGCATTCCAGGTTTCGTCGACCCGACCCCAACCGCGCACCGGGTCGATCCCGCCGGACAGCGTGTACATCACCGTGTCGAGGTCGGGGCAGATGCGCAGGCCGTGCAAGGTGATGTCGTCTGCGGTGTTGGCGACGACCGTGATGGTGTCGGCGGGCGTGACGGCGTCGAGGACGCCTTGGGCGAACCGTGATCCGCCCATGCCGCCGGACAGCAAGGTGATGTGCACACGCCGAGGCTAGCGAGCGCCTGAGCAGCGTGCACGGCCGGACTTTTTCGCAGTCGGCGTAACCTCAGCGGCGTCCGGTTCGGTGATCCAGGTATGAACTTCGCGAACATCGGACGACACACCATTGCGGCGCCCCTCGCGGCGCTCACGCTCGTCGCCGGCGGGGGAATCGCGCTGGCCGCCTCGGGAGGCGCGGGCCCGGCCCCGCAGGCCGCCGAGCACCGACCGGTCGCCGACCCGTCGCCTTCGCCGACGGTCGAGCCGACCGACGAGCCGACGGATGACCCGACGGACGACCCGACGGATGGGCCCACGGAAGACGCCTCGCCCACGCCTTCGCTGACCGGCCTCTGCAAGGCGGCTCGCGCTGGTGGCTACGCCGCGTCGACCAAGAACGGTCGCGTGAATCCCGCATGGTCGGCGCTGGAGTCGGCCGCTGGCGGCGCATCCAACGTCGATTCCTACTGCGACGCCACGCTGGCCGAAGACGCTGCGGAGAAGGCGGCTTGGAAGGGCACCGACGTCGACGACGACGACCTGGACAAGGGCAAGCCGGCCAAGGGGCCGAAGCCGGACAAGGTGAAGGGCGGCGACAACGACGACGCCGACAACGACGACGCCGACAACGACGACGCCGGCGAAGCCGACTCCGACGACGACGGTGACGGCGGCTCACGTGCATCGGAGCACCGCAAGAACTGAACCGAGCCCGACCCATTGCTGACCGTCTCCGTGCGCCATGATCGGGCGCATGGAGACGGTCGCTTTGTCCAACGGTGTTGCCATGCCCCTCGTGGGGTTCGGCGTCTATCAGATCCCGCCGGACGACACCGAACGCGCGGTCGCCGAGGCGCTCGCCGCCGGATACCGGTCGATCGACACGGCCGAGGCATACCGGAATGAGGCCGGTGTGGGGCGAGCAATCGCCGCCAGCGGCATTCCGCGGGACGAGCTGTTCGTCACGACGAAGGTGTGGATCTCGCATGCCGGTGAGTCGGCCACGGCCGAGGCGTACGAACGCTCACTGGAGCGTCTCGGGCTGGACCACGTCGACCTCTATCTCGTGCACCAGCCGTTCGGCGACTACTACGGCGCCTGGCGGGCCATGCAGCAACTCCTGGCCGACCGCCGGGTGCGTGCCATCGGCGTCAGCAACTTCTACCCCGATCGGCTGGTCGACCTGCAGCTGCACTCGGAGGTCACGCCGATGGTCAACCAGATCGAGACCCACCCGTACTTTCAGCGGGCCGAAGACCAGTCGGTGATGGAGGAACTCGGAGTCCAGCACGAGTCGTGGGGGTCGTTCGCCGAGGGACACCGCGGCATCTTCGAGGACCCGGTGCTCAGCGTCATCGGGACGGCCCACGGCAAGTCGGTGGCTCAGGTGATCCTGCGCTGGCTGATCCAGCGTCGGGTCGTCACCATCCCGAAGTCGGTCCATGCCGAACGCATGGCGGAGAACATCGACGTCTTCGACTTCGCGCTGACCGATGACGAGATGGAGCGAATCACTGCGCTCGACGGCGGTCACAGCGTCTTCTTCGACCACCGCACCGTCGGCGCGGCGCGCCTCCTGGGCGGCTGACGAAGGGCTTCGCAGGTCCTACGATCAGTGCTCGTGACGATCACCAACGCCGAAGCCCACCGGATCGCTCGGGAAAAGGGAGTGAGCGGTCCGCTGTACCTGATCGTCAAGTACACCGCGGCGCTCGTCTTCCGGATCCTGTGTGGCTTCACTGCCACCGGCAAGGAGAACGTGCCGCCGAAGGGCCCGGTCGTCATCGTCCCCAATCACAAGAGCTTCTGGGACCCGTTCTTCGTGGCCATCGTGCTGCGGCGGCCGGTGCACTTCATGGGCAAGGCCGAGCACTTCGAGGGCCCGCTGGCTGGGATCTTCCTGCGGTTGGGTGCATTCCCCGTACGACGGGGCGAGTCCGACGAGGACGCCCTGGAGACCGCGCGGGCGATCCTGCGGCGCGGGGACGCACTCGCGCTCTTCCCCGAAGGGACGCGCGTGCGCGAAGAAGGCCTGGGTGTGCCGAAGCGCGGCGCCGCGCGCCTCGCGATCGAGGCCGGCGCGCCCCTGGTCCCCACCACCATCACGGGGACCGAGAAGCGCCGTTGGCCCTTGCCCCGGAAGGTGCGCATGGCCTTCGGCACGCCGGTTCCGGTTGAGGGGCTTGAAGCGACGCCCGAGGACGCAGCGCTGGCGATCGGCCAGGTCTGGCCCCAGGTCGAGGAGGAGTACGCCCGGTGGCAGGCACGGCCGGGGCTCATCGTCGCCGGTGCGGCGGCCATCGGACTCGGTGCCTTGGTGGCGGCGCGCCGCCGCAAGCGGTAGGAAGTCGGCATGGAACTCGGTTTCGACACTCGTCTGGTCGTCCTGGCGGCCGGGCTCATGTTCCTCTGGGCGCTGCTGCTGGGCGTCGTGAAGTACCGGCAGATCCTTGCGTCGCCGCAGTGGGCGGCCCACCCGTACACCGACATCGCCCATCGGGCGGCGCTGCTCTACTCGTTCGCCCTGATGCTCATCGCGGCCTTCGTCGAACTGTCGGCGTGGGGCACCGCGGTGAACCTGACCGCGGCCGCGGTCCTGACCGTGTTCTTCGTCGTCTCCGTCGCCGCCTACATGCAGCACGGGCTGCGCCAGGACACGACCAACCAGCTGGCCGAACCCTCGGCCGGGTTGCGGCAGTTCATGGTGCTTTTGATTGCCGGCGAGATCGCCGGGTTCGCCGTCCTGCTCGCCGGGTTCGCCGCGTCGGCGTTCGCCTGAGCCACACGTAGGATCGCTGTCCATGGCCGAGTCGTCAACGGAGGCACAGCGATACCACGTCAATCCGGACACCGGCCAGCCCAACAAGTGTCCGGACGTCGACACCTGCGAGTTCGGCGGGGATGCCTTCCACTACGAGAGTCGCCACGACGCCCAGATCGCCTGGCAGGCGCGCCAGCTGGAACGCGGCGTCATCGCCTACCGCAATGTGATGCGGGCCAAGGAGAAGCAGGAAGAGGAGGCGGCGCTCGAACGGCTGGCCGGCAAGGCCAAGGGCGTCTCGAAGAAGCTCTCCTGGAGCGTCGTTCGCTCGGTGGCGGTCCGAAACCTCTCGAAGTACTCGGTCAACCTCCTGGGCGTCTTTGTGGCGTATGCGGTCGCGTCGGGCAAGTGGCTGACCGACGACTGGATTCGCCGACTGCTGCCCACAGTCGCGACCGTTGTGCTCGTTGCACTACTCATTTGGTTCGGGTTGAAGTTCGCTAAGGGGAGCAGGAAGGCGGCGGTTGCCGTCAAGCGTCAGCGTGTTCGACGCGCTGTTCGTCGCACCGGTGCGCCCTAGTACGGTTTCGCACGCAAAGCCACGTGAGGTTGAGGAAATGACTGACATCCCCCTGTTCGCGCTCCCCGAGGAACACCAGGCCGTCCGCGAGGCCGTTCGGGCCATCTGCGACGCCAAGATCGCACCGCACGCCGCCGACGTCGACGAGCAGGCGCGCTACCCGCAGGAGGCCCACGACGCCCTCCTGGCAACCGACTTCTTCGCCCCCCACGTGCCCGAGGAGTACGGGGGAGTGGGCGCCGACGCGCTCGCGACGGTCATCGTGATCGAGGAGGTGGCGCGCGCTGACGTCTCCGCGTCCCTCATCCCGGCGGTCAACAAGCTCGGTTCGCTGCCGGTCCAGATCGGCGGCTCCGAGGAGCTCAAGAAGAAGTACCTGGGCGCACTCGCCCGCGGTGAAGGCTGCTTCTCGTACTGCCTGTCCGAGCCGGACGCCGGTTCCGACGCCGCCAATCAGAAGACTCGGGCCGAGCGCACCGGTGACGGGTGGTTGCTCAACGGCACGAAGCGCTGGATCACGAACGCCGGCGTCTCGGAGTTCTATACGGTCCTCGCCATGACCGACCCGGCAAAGCGGGCCAAGGGCATCACCGCGTTCGTCGTGGAGAAGTCCGACGAGGGCGTCTCCTTCGGTGCGCCGGAGAAGAAGCTGGGCATCAAGGGCTCGCCGACCCGCGAGGTGTACCTCGACAACGTCAACATCCCGGCCGACCGGATCATCGGCGCCGAGGGCGAGGGCTTCGAGATCGCCATGCGCACGCTGGACCACACCCGCATCACAATTGCCGCGCAGGCCGTCGGTGTCGCCCAGGGCGCGTTGGACTACGCGCTGGGCTACGCCAAGGAGCGCGAGCAGTTCGGACGTCCGATCGCCGACCAGCAGGGCCTGCAGTTCCTGCTCGCCGACATGGGCATGAAGGTCGAGGCCGCCCGGCAGATCACCTACGCCGCGGCCGGCAAGTCCGAGCGTGGCGACAAGGACCTGACATTCTTCGGTGCGGCCGCCAAGTGCTTCGCGTCCGACGTCGCCATGGAGGTCACGACGAACGCCGTCCAGGTGCTCGGCGGCTACGGCTACACCCGCGACTACCCGGTCGAGCGGATGATGCGCGACGCCAAGATCACCCAGATCTACGAGGGCACCAACCAGGTCCAGCGCATCGTCATGGCCCGTCAACTGCTCGCCGGCATCCAGTCCGACATCTAGGTGGTTCGGGGCTAAAGACCCTTGGCGGCTCCGGCCGGGTGCAGCACGCTGGAGTTCGGAGGTGGATCGATGCGCGCGCAACGCGAGGACATCAAGCCGGTCCTGGGTCGGGCGGCCGTTACGTTGGCCGTGCTGGCGGCTGGCTTCGTGCCGGTCGCGTACGCCGCAGCTGCGTTGGTCCTGGCGATCGGCGGCCCGTCGGAGTCCCAGGATGCCGTGGCCGCGCTCGCGGGCAAGGTTGCCGCGATCGTCGGCTTGGCCATGGCCGTGCTGGCGTTCGGGTGCGCGATCGCGTCACGGCTGCGGCGCGAGCCGGTCGAGTCGCTGTGGTTTCCCCTCACGCTGCTTCCCGTCCTGGTCGCGCTTTCCCTGGCGATCTATGTCGTCTGGGTGAGGTAGCGCGAATCGGCTGGTGGCCGGGTCAGGTGACGGCGAACAGGGTGATCGCGAAGGCGGCGATCGCCGGAAGATGCCACAGCAGGATCGCCAGGCTGAAGCGGCGCCCACCGGTGAACGCCGCCGCGACCTTGCTGCCCATGTTGACCAGCAGCCCCAGTGACGCCGCCAAGACGGCAAGGCGGACGCTGACGTCGCCCGAGCGCGCCAGGCTGGTGACCGCAATGGCCGCTGCGTGCGTGTCGGCGAGACTGCCGACCGCGGTCGCAAGCGTGGCGCCGGAGGCTCCGTACAGGTCGTTCAGCCATTTGGCGAGGAGCAGGACGCCGGCGATGACGGCCGCGATGATCAGGGCCGGGACCAGCGCAAAGGGTCGCCCCAGCGCGGCCTCGTCCTTGGCAGGCGCGGCACGGCGGCTCAGGAACCAGGCGCAGAGCGCCAGCACGACGGCGGCCGCCGCTGCGGGGGCGTAGAGCCGAACACCCACCGGGGGGTAGGCGATCGTCGTGAGCACCGCGACCTCGATCGCGGTGGCAACGCTCGCCATGAGGCCGCCGGCGACTGCGGCCTGCTGTGGGACGCCGGATTCCCGTGACCGGGCGCCGAGTGCGGCGATCGTGGCCGTCGCCGAGACGAAGCCGCCGGCGAGGCCGGTGACGAGGAGCCCTCGGTTGGCACCGAGCATGCGGGTGGCCGCGTAGCCCAGCCAACCAACCCCGGTGATGAGGACGACGAGCAGCCATATGCGCTGGGGCACCCACACGTCGTACGGACCAATGCGGCCGGTGGGCAGCAGCGGCAGCACGATGAAGGCCGCAACGAAGAACTTCAGCGCGTCGGCGATCTCGAGGTCGGTGACGGTGCGGCGAACGAACTCGTGCAGGTTGTGCTTGGAGATCAGCAGGATCACCGTCACGACCGCAGCGGCCACGGCGAGCGCGGGCTGGCGGTGGGTGAGGATGCCGAGCGTCACGGTGAGCAGGAGAGCAACCTCGGTCGTGATCCCGGAGTCGTCGGTGTCGCTCCGGAGATACCCGACGACGACCAAGGCGACGACACCGATGACAAGCACGGCACCGGTGGCCAGGGGGATGGTGGCGGCGAGGCTGCCGAGCACCGCGGCGAGGGCGAAGGTGCGAATGCCGGCGATGGAATGGACACCCTTGGCACGTTCGCGTTCGGCACCGATCAGGAGGCCGATCGCCGCTGCGATGGCCAGTGACTGCCACGCGTCGGTGTCCATGCCGTCAGATCGTAGTGCCGGACCGGCCGGTGAGCGGTCGTTGTCCTCAGTCAGTGAGGTGCAGGGCGAGTCGTGGGCAGGCGCGGACGGCCGCGCGGGCGTCGGCGAGCAGCGCATCGGTCACCGGTCCGGTCACGATCGGATAGCCCCACTCGTCCAGCTGGACGATCTCCGGAAGCAGTTCATGGCATAGTCCGCGGGCTCGGCAGTCCGGCCAGTCGACGCGAAGCTGCCGAGTCACGACGCGACCGCCTGACCGTGGCCGAAGCCGGCCGAGCAGGCGCCTCTCCGGTGTGCGGCGATCTCGTCGGGCAATGCCGTGAACATCGAGTGCACCATGCGTACGGTCCCGTCCGGGTGCGCGCAGGCGCCGCGTCGGTGAAGCAGCTGAGCCAGTTGGTCGATCCGAGCGGCGACATCGTGGCCATGCAGAGCTCGCTGAATGGTTTCGGACAGCGCGGGCAGGCCGTTGAGGCACGGTCCGCATTTGCCCGCGCTCTGTCCGGCCAGGTAGTCGACCACCGCGCTGGTGAAGGCGAGCGGGCAGGCATGCGGATCCAGGACATGGACGATTCCGGCGCCGCCTACCGAGACTCGCGTGTCGGCCAAGGTCTCCCAGGACGTCCACGCTCCGTGGAACCCTCCGAGCAAGGCGGTTGCCTCGTGGGCGAACGGTGGCAGTACGTCGCCCATCCTGGTCCCGAACGGCACCTCCCGGACCTCGGGCACGAATCCGGTCCGGCTGAAGGTGAGCAACGCGGTGCCGGGCTCAGCAGCTGTCCCCAGGCTCCGGTACTCGGTTTCGCCGACGTGCAACAGCTGACCGACCTGGGCCCAGGTCTCGGCGTTGGAAAGCAGGGTTGGGCGACGACGGTATCCGTCCACGGCCTCGGGCGCCCATGAGGTGACCGGGAGGTTGGCGCGTCCCGACATCAGCTCGATCACCGCGCGCGATTGTCCGGCGATGAATCGTGCTTCCGCAGTGTGCTCCACCAGACGAACCTCGTCGTGGCGCTCGTGCATGGCCTGGAGCATCCGCTCGCGGGGCGCTGATCGATCGCCGGGAAGCACCACGTGCACGTCGCGGGAGCCGAGCGCGCGCGCTGTCGCCACGGCGCCGTCCAGGATCAGATGGGGCCGGCGCAGGGCCAATGCAGTGTCCTTCGCACTGGCCGGCTCTCCTTCACTGAGGTTGACGACGACAACCGGTCGCCTGCCGCGCGCGGCCGTCTCGAGCTTTGTGGCAAATGGGAACGCAGCTCCACCGCGGCCGCGCAGGCCTACCCGCTTCACCTGATCAACGAGCGCGCTGAGCCCGACCTCCGGCGCGTGGCCATAGTGCGCTTGGTGCGCATCGAGGGTCGGTCCGTCCGCAACGCCGGCCAGCAGGGCTGGGCCGGGGTGGATCCGGATCCTTTCGGGGATCGGCACTGGCGATGGCGCCGCCGCGGTCATGCGGTGCTCCGTGAACCACGCGCCACGATCGCCAGCAGGACTGCCGTCACGCACACGACGGTCGGCAGAATCGCCAAGCCGCTCGGGTGCGCGAGGTCGGTGCCGATGCCGGCAGCGTGCGCCACGGCCGCTGCCCATGCCACCCACGAGAGCACGTGCACCGCCCGCCAGGAACGGTGACCCATCCGGCCGCGGAGCAGGCTCGAGATCACGACCACGGCGAGCAGGTCCAGGGAGTAGGTGCCCAACTCCAGCCATAGCGGCTTGTATGTCGCCCCCACGGGCACCAGGGCCTGCCACCAGCGGATGTCGACGTAGCTGTCGACGACCGCAGTCACCACGTGCGCGACCAGCGCGACCACAGCGATCAGGGCGATGTTCCGGTGCAGTGATTGGCTCACGAAACGGGGCACGGCACGGCCGGGCCGACCACCCATGGCCAGCACCCCGAGCACAACGCTGAGGGTCAGCAGGACCAGAAGCACCACCCCGGTGGCGCGGTTCAGGTACCAGAGCAAGGGGCCGTCGGTCACGCCGCGCTCCCTTCGTGGGCGGCTGGCCAAGTTCCAACGGTTCGCACGCCGCCGTCGGCGGCGACCAGGCGAGCTGTGACGCCATGGGCCGAAAGCCACGCCGGAGCCTCGTGGCCGAGCACGATCGCGGCTGTGCTCGCGGTGTTGGCGGCCGCGCAGGTGCTCCCGGTGGCTGTCACCGTGCGCCACACCTCCTCGGCCGGCTGCCCGGTGCGGGGGTCGATCAGGTGGTGCCGACGGATTCCGGATTTCGCCCAGCGTCGAGCCTGTGTGCTGGAGGTGGCCATGCCTCCGCGGTCCAGGGTGACGAGCGAATCAGGCGCTGTTCCGGGCCGCTCGGAGATTGCCACCGACCACGGGTGGCCGTCCGGTCGGGCGATCCGTAGGTCGCCGCCGACGCTCACGATCGCAGGCGACTCCAGGTGTTCCTCGTACGCCGTGGCGATGAGGTCCGCAGCCCAGGCCTTGCCGGTGGCCCCCAGATCGAGCGATGTGCCGGCCGGGATGCGGATCGCGCCGGTGAGGTCCAGCTGGATCTGCGTCCACGCCTGCAGGTCAGCGGGCACGGTGCAGGTGACTTCGCCGTCCACCACGGCGACCCGGACCAACTGACTGAAGTCACGGTCGTAGCCCAGCTCGACAAGGTTTCGGCCGAGCAGCGGGTGCACCAGGCCGCCGGTGACACGGGCAGCCGCCACGGCGACCTCGGTGGCGCCGACCAGCAGCGGGTCGACCGCCACCCACTCGCCCGGATGTGCGTTGACGCGAGAAAGGTCCGAATCCGGGCGGAATCGGCTACAGACCTCGTCGACGTCGTTGAGCACGTCACCGGCGAGCTGCCGGGCCCGCGACATCTCGCCCGGATCCCGCACCGCGACGAAGACGGACGTGCCCAGTGCGGAGAACGTCGCGTGGGTGCGATCCATGATCAGGACCCGCTCGATGGGGCCGGCGGAGGAGCGGGAGCGGAGTTGCCCTCCGACTGGCCCCCGCCGCCACCGCCATTGTCGCCGCCCCCGCCGTCGCTTCCGTCGTTCACGCTGCCGCCACCGCCGACTGAACTCGAAGAGCTGGCGGCGGTGACGTAGCGGGTGGTCACCCGGGTCGTCGTGGGGCGCTCACGAAGGATGGTTCTCGGCTTCTGGGCGGCGGCTGCCGCGGCTTGGGCGGCCTGGGCGGCCTGCTGCTCGGCAATCGCCTTCGCTTGGCCCTCCTTCGCGGCCGCACCAGCCATCCAGCCGGTGGCGGCCATGGCCCCCGCAGCGACTGTCGCGGTGGTGGCCCGCACCGCGAGACGGTAGCGATCGCGGGTGTGGGAGTCGTAGGTCATGTCCACCAGAGTGCGGGGGTGGCGGACAAGACGTCCTCATCGTTCCGTTAAGTCACTCTCATGATCAGGCTTGACCCAAATTTGAGGCTCACGCGACGTGCGCCTATCAGAGTCGGGGCGATCTTCGGGGCATGAACCTGATCACTGCCGGCGTCACGTCGGCCATAC
The DNA here is from genome assembly GCA_035281505.1 of Aeromicrobium sp. Lineage (GTDB taxonomy): Bacteria > Actinomycetota > Actinomycetes > Propionibacteriales > Nocardioidaceae > Aeromicrobium. The sequence continues at coordinate 27,236 of DATEDT010000071.1, forward strand.
TCGTCGCCGGTGCGGCCGGATCCGTCACGGCCTACCGCGCGAAGGCAGCACCGACCGGAGAGGTCGTACCCGTCTCGTCGAAGCCGGCTGAGCCGCAGGCGGTCGTGCAGTGGGCGCCGTGCGAGGAGCCCAGCAAATTGGTGGACGACGTATGTGTCACGGACGTGGTCCGGACCGTCATGCGTCCCGCGCCGCCTGCGTCGCGCCCGGCGACCTCGGGCTACTCCGGCGGCTACGCGGCCCAGCCGCCGGCCGGCGCCGCCCGTGCCGTCGCTGCGTACGAAGGGCGTCGCGTGGAACGTGAGGACTTCGAGGAGCACGAGAACGAGGGCTTCGAAGAGCACGAGAACGAGGGCTTCGAAGACCACGAGAACGAGGATTCCGAGGACCACGAGAACGAGGATTCCGAGGACCACGGGAACGAGGATTCCGAGGACCACGGGAACGAGGACTGAATCGCCGCCCTCACCGGGTGACCAGCGGAAGTCGGACTTGAATCTGCGCTCCACCCTTGGGGCTGACCCCGACGGTCAGGTCTCCGCCGCAGCCCACGGCGGTACGTGTGGCGATGTCGAGTCCCAGCCCGGTGCCGCCTGCCCGCTCACGCGACCGGCGTGCCGAGAAGCCGGGTCCCGCGTCGTCGATCGTGAGCACGGCCATGCCGGCATCTTGGCGCAGGTCGATCTGCAGCGATACCCCTTCGGGCGTGTGGGCGAACACGTTGTCGACGAGGATGTCGAGCAGGTCGACGAGGTCGTTCCTGGCCAGCTGCACTTCCAGTGGCCCGGGCGGCAGCGAAACCTCCATCCCGCGCCCTTGGTCCTCGGCCAGTGGCCGCCAGAACTCCATCCGGTCGCGGACCGCCGACACCGCGTCGCAGGCCGGCGCGAGGTCGCTGCGCACGGGTCGTCGCGCCTCGCGCAGGATGGCATCGATGGTGCGCTGAAGGACCGCGATGTGGCCTTGGAGCCGCTCTGCCAGCTCCGGGTCATCGACCGTCTCGGCGTCCAAGCGGAGCGCGGTGACCGGCGTGCGGAGCCGGTGGGACAGGTCGCCCACCGCGGCTCGCTCGGTGGCCAGCAACTCGACCGTGCGCTCGGCCAGTCCGTTCAATGCGCGGGCCAGCTCCTGGGTCTCGTCCGTCCCCTCCACCTTCGCGCGTGCACCCAACTCGCCCTCGCGCAGTCGGTGCGCGGTTGCCGCCACATCGCGGAGCGGGCCACTGATGCGGCGGCCGAGCTGCGCCGCGATCGCGACGGACAGAACGAGCAGCAACACGCCCAAGCCGATGATGCCGACCCACGCCCTGGCCACGCCCTGGTGCAGGTCGGCCGGGGTGATGCTGGAGCGCACCACCTGCGTGCCTTCCTCGACGATGACCGGCAGCAGGACGCGCCCGCCCGCGTCGTCGACGACAGTGAAGGCCTCACCCTGACGTGCGCGTTGGGTCTCGGGGTCGCGCTTCGAGATCGAGCCGCTACCGAACTGGTGACCATCGGAGGCCACCACAACCGTGGTGGGGAATCCGCGTCGGTCGATGTCGTCGATCAGCTCGGACAGATGAGGGTCGTCGTGCAGACCGGCGACCAGGATGGCGATGTTGCGCGCTTCCTGGTCGGCAGCTGCCATGGCCCGGTCCTCGGCAAGATTGACCACGAGCACGCACAGCGGGATGACGAATGCAACAACGATGGCCGACGTCGTGGCCACGACGAGCCATGAGATCCGACTGCGCATCACGCGCCCTCCGCGGCGGGGTCGACCAGGCGTACGCCGACACCACGGACGCTGATCAGATAGCGGGGTTCGGCCGCCGATTCGCCGAGCTTGCGTCGCAGCCACGACAAGTGCACGTCGACCGTTCGATCGGATCCGCCGTAGGCCTGCTGCCAGACCTCGGCCAGCAACTCGCGCTTCGTCACCACCTGGCCGCCCCGGGACGCGAGCAGCGCGAGCACATCGAACTCCTTCCTCGACAGGTCGAGGATGCGGCCGTCGAGGGTCACTGTGCGGGTGCTCTCATCGATGACGAGGCCACCCACCTTGATCACCGAAGGCGTCAGGTCCCGGCCACCGCGGCGCAGGACCGCCCGAATGCGGGCCGCCACCTGATCGGTGCCGAAGGGCTTGACGACGTAGTCATCGGCGCCGCTGTCCAATGCCTTGACCATCGTCGGGTCGTCGTCGCGGGCTGTGATCACGATCAGCGGGACATCGCTGGCCGCCCGGATCATGGCGATCAAGGTGAGCCCGTCGATGTCGGGAAGTCCGAGGTCCAGCAGCACGACCTGCGGCTGTTCGTGCAGGACGTGCTCGAGCCCGGCGAACCCGGTACTGACCGCTGCCACGGCATGCCCGCGTTCGCGGAGGCCCCTGGCCACCGCGTTGCGGATCGCGTCGTCGTCCTCCACCACGAGGATGCTGGTCATGGCCGAACGGTAGACCTCGATCGCTGCGCGATGCATGGAAGGATGACCTCATGAGCCGGCCGCGTGTCCTCGCTGCCATCGCCGCGTGGCTCGTCGTGGTCGCCGGGACTTCGACGGTCGCCTGGATGGTCATCTCCCGCGCCGGCGACGATCTCGGGTCGTCGCTGCAGCCGCCGGCTGCCACGACCGACGCCGCTGGGCCCCGGCCGTCCGGGTCGACGTCCCCGGTGGCCGCCGAAACACGGCGCACCTGGCAGGGCTCGGCCGGATTGATCGTGGCCACCTGCGAAAAAGCCGCAATTCGCCTCGTCTCGGCGCAGCCGGCCAGCGGATTCCATGCCGAGATCAAGGACGACGGGCCGCAGGAACTCGAGGTCGAGTTCGAGGGGCGAGAGGACCAGGGCGGTCGTGAGATCACGGTCGTTGCGCGTTGCTCCTCGGGGGTTCCGCGATTCGCGTCCCAGGCCGAGCACGACTGAGCCTCGGTACTCGAGCCATGAAGTGGGACATGCCTCGTCCACCGACGAGCCTGCAGGTGATGGTCTCGTTCGGCGAAGAGCTGGGCGTCTCGCCGGAGGTCGCCCTCGCCGGTACCGGCCTGCGGCCGGAGCAGGTGAAGGACCCGACTGTTGAGGTGACGCCGCGGCAGGAGCTCACGGTGGGCACCAACGTGCTCGACGCGCTTGGTCATCCGCCCGGTCTCGGGCTGGAGCTGGGTCTGCGCTACCACCTGACGACGTACGGGATCTGGGGCTTCGCGCTGGCGAGCAGCCCGACGTTCCGCAGCGCGATCGACGTCGGGCTTCGCTACATGGACCTGGCCTACTCGCCGGGCACCATCCACGCGCGCGACGTCGGTGCGGAGCTGCAGTTGGTGCTGGACTCGCCCGAAGTGCCGCCCCGGCTCCGCCGGTTCTACGTCGAGATCGACGCCTCGGCGATCCTGCAGATTCAGCGTGAGCTGCTGGGGTCGCCGCGCTCGCTGGTGCGGAGCGTCAGATTCGCATTCCCGCCGCCGGAGCAGGGCACCGCGCGGTATCTCGAGATCTTCGGGGTGGCCCCGACCTTCGACGCCGAGGAGACGGTGATCACCTTCGATTCGGCGTTGCTGGACGCCCCGCTGCCGCAGGCGAACGAGCACACCACGGCGCTTGCCCAGGCCCAGTGTCGTGATCTGCTCGAGCGGCGTCGGGCGCGAACCGGCTTGGCCGGCCGGGTGCGCGACGTGCTCGTGACCGACCTCGCCGACCCCCCGGGCGCCGACGAAGTCGCCAAGGTGTTGCACGTCAGCGGCCGTACCCTGCGACACCGGTTGGCAGCCGAGGGGACCTCCTACCGCGCCCTGCTCGACGAGGTGCGCCAACATGTGGCCGAGGAGCTGCTGATCGGCGCCGGCCTGACGGTCGAGCAGGTGGCGCACCGGGTCGGCTATGGCGACGTTTCGAGCTTTTCGCACGCCTTCCGTCGTTGGCACGGCGTTGGTCCGCGCGCATTTCGGCTTGCCGAATCGAACAAGTAACTCGCCGCGAGAACCATTTTTCGGCGCTTCCCGGTCGCCTAGCGTGGTCGTACGGCCACCCGGCCCGCAGTCAGCACAGGAGTCGTCATGAGCATCGATACCGTCCTCAACAAGCTTGGCCAGACGCTGCCGTCGCACGTCGACGTCCTCGTCGTGGGTGCCGGGATCTCCGGCATCGGCATGGCCTACCACCTCAAGACGGAGTCGCCGCAGAAGTCGTTCGCGATCATCGATGCGCGCACGTCCATCGGCGGGACGTGGGACCTCTTCCGGTATCCCGGGATCCGGTCCGACTCCGACCTGCACACCTATGGCTACGAGTTCAAGCCGTGGAAGAGCCCCAACGCGATCGCCGACGCGCACGAGATCCTCGACTACCTGGGCGAAACCGTCGAGGAGAACGGGCTGCGGCCGCACATCCACTTCGGCTACAAGGTCGAGCGCGCCGAGTGGGACAGCGACGCCGCCGCGTGGACGGTGTTCCTGCGGACCTCCGACGGTGAAGCGGTCCAGATCACCTGCAATGTGCTGTTCAGTGCCGCCGGCTACTACGACTACTCCGCCGGGTACACCCCGCAGTTCGAGGGCAGCGAGTCCTTCCGCGGAGAGATCGTCCATCCCCAGTTCTGGCCGGAGGATCTCGACTACACCGGCAAGCGCGTCGTGGTCATCGGCAGCGGCGCAACGGCGGTCACACTGATCCCGGCGATGGCCGAGCAGGCTGCGCACGTGACGATGCTGCAGCGTTCACCGAGCTATGTGATCCCGGTTCCGAAGCAGGACCCGGTCTCGAACGCGTTCAAGCGCTGGCTGCCGGAGAAGGCCGGCTACCGCGCCGCCCGCCGCTTCAACATCGGTCGGCAGCGGTTCATCTACCGGTTGAGCCGGAAGCGCCCCGAACTGACGCGCCGGATCCTGCGCTGGTTCAACGAGCAGGCCTTGCCCAAGGGCTACGACGTCGACGTGCACTTCAACCCGACGTACAACCCATGGGACCAGCGGCTGTGCGCAGTCCCCGACAACGACCTGTTCAAGGTCATCTCGTCCGGCAAGGCCTCGGTGGTCACCGACCACATCGACCGGTTCACCGAGACCGGTATCCGGCTGAAGTCCGGCGACGAACTGCAGGCGGACATCATCGTCACCGCAACCGGCCTGAAGCTGCTGCCGCTGGGCGGAATCAAACTCGTCGTCGACGGGGAGGACGTCGTCGCGTCGGAGAAGCTGGCGTACAAGAGCATGATGCTCAGCGACATCCCGAACTTCGCGTTCGCCGTCGGCTACACGAACTCCTCCTGGACGCTGAAGGTCGACCTGGTCTGCGAGCACCTCTGCCGCATGTTCAACCTGATGGATCGCGAGGGCTACTCGACGTTCGTCGCGACGAACGACGACCCGACCATGCCCACCCGGCCGCTGCTCGACTTCACCGCCAACTACGTGCTGCGAGCGATGGATGAATGGCCCAAGCAGGGCACCCGCGGCCCGTGGACGGTCGAGATGGACTACCGGGTCGACCGGGAGCGCCTGCGCAAGGGCCCGGTCGAGGACCCGGCGCTGCACTTCTCCCGCCGCACCGTCGGTGCGGAGGTCGCGGCGTCCTGACGGCTCAGGTCCCGACCAGTCGCCACACATAGCGGCTGGTCGGGACCAGATCGAGGCCTTGATCCGCGCCGAACCTGGCGACACTCGCCATCAGTTCGGCCATGCGGCGATTGAGTTCGGCGTCGTCGCCGTCGCTGCCGTAGAACGCGTGCGGATCCGTCAACGCCGCCATGGGGAAGTGTTCCTCGACGATTGCTGCCACGTCCGGTGAGTCCGGCGTCAGTGCCTCCTCGACGATGTTCTGGATGTATCCGGACGTGTTCTGCGTGCGGATCGCGATGGGCGTGTGGTGCACCTGCCAGTACTCCAGGTAGTCGTCGCGGCTCATGTGGTCAGGTCGTCGGAGCAGGGCCACCTGGGCCAACGCATCAAGACGCGTGCCGTCCGCGACGGGATGCGGGTCGAGTCGCACCTTCTCGGTGACCCGGTACGCATGCAGCTCGGGCTCGCCGGCGGCCTCGGCGACCGCGGCGACCACGGCGCTCGGGTCGGGAGCCTCCAGCCACGCCGACACCATCGCGGTGATCGGTTCGGCGGGCCCGAACCGCAACGCCGGGGCAACATCGGCGTCGTCGAGATTGACGGCCACCGCCTGCGCGCCGGCCGACGTCAGCGCCGCCCGGAACTCCGGCGACAGCAGGATCGTGCCGAAGTCGGGTCGATGCAGCGCGAACATCACTTTGGTCATCGCCCGAGCGTAAGTCACGCCGAATGACTACCTTGGGGCCTATGGCGGTCGAGACCAAGGTCACCTACTGCCGGATTTGTGAGCCCCTGTGCGGCCTTGTCGCGACCATCGACGACGGCACGGTCACGCAGTTGCGTCCGGATCCGGACCACCCACTTTCGCGCGGGCAGGCGTGCCCGAAGGGCATCGCGTTCGTCGACATCCAGAACGACCCGGACCGGGTCGTGCACCCGCTGCGGCGCACCGAGTCGGGGGAGTTCGAGCGGGTCTCCTGGGATGAGGCGCTGGCCGACATCGCCGCCAAGCTCCGGAAGCTTCCGCGGAACTCGATCGGCGGCTACCTGGGCAATCCGCCGGCCTTCTCGTACTCCCACGCAATCTGGTTCGCCGCGTTCATGCGGGCGCTCGGGACGAAGCACTTCTACACGGCCGGCAGCCAGGACATCAACAGCCGGTTCGCCGCGAGTGCGCTCCTCTACGGCGCCGTCACGCAGTTGCCGTTCCCGGATCTCCCACGCACGGACTTCCTGCTCATCGTCGGTGCCAACCCCCTGGTGTCGCACGGGAGCGCGCTCAACGCGCCCCGGATCAAGGACCAGTTGAGCGGCATCACCCAGCGTGGCGGTCGAGTCGTCGTGGTGGACCCGCGGCGCACCGAGACGGCAAAGGCCCACGAGCACGTGTTCGTCCGGCCCGACAGCGACGCCTGGCTGCTGCTGTCGATGCTGCACGTCATCTTCGCCGAGGGACTGGCCGACGATGCGGCACTCACCGAGCAGGCTGTCGGGGCCGACTCCTGGCGCAGTGCCGCAGCCAGGTTCGCGCCCGAGGACACGGCGGCAATCACCGGCGTCCCGGCCGACGTGGTCCGGACGTTGGCACGCGACTTCGCCGCCGCCCCGAGCGCGACGGCCTACGGTCGCACCGGCTCCTGCCTGGGACGGCACGCGACGCTGGTCGGCGCACTCATCGACATCCTGGCCATCGTCACCGGAAATCTGGATCGGCCGGGTGGCACGTTGTTCTCCCGCGGGGTGATTCCCTTCGAGGAACTGGCCGAGAAGACCGGCATGGTGACGTACGGCGTCGAGCGCTCGCGCGTGGGCGATTTCACCGACGTCCTCGGAAGCTTCCCGGCGGTGATCATGGCCGACGAGATCACCACCCCGGGCGAGGGGCAGCTGCGTGCCCTTTTCGTCACCGCGGGGAACCCGGTGCTGTCGGTGCCGAACGGGCCGAAGCTCGCCGCGGCCCTCCCGGCCCTGGACCTCATGGTCGCCGTGGATCTCTACGTCAACGAGACCAATCGGCACGCCGACTACATCCTTCCGGCGACCACTTGGCTCGAACGTGAGGACTTCCCGATCGCCATTGCCTCGGCTGCACCGACACCGTTCATCCAGATGACCGAGGCGGTCGTCCCGCCGCGCGGGGAGGCCCGCCAGGAGTGGGCGGTCTACGACGAGATCGCCCGTCGCATGGGGGTCGACCTGTTCTTGTCCGGCCCGCTGCGAATGCTCGCGCCCATGACGACCCGGCTGCCCCGCCTGGTCAAGCCGCGGCCACTGATCGAAGCCATCCTGCGGATGGGCCCGCACGGCGACCGGTTCGGCCTGCGCCGGGGCGGGTTGAACGGAAAGAAGCTGCGCGAGAATCCGCACGGCATCGTGCTCGGCGAGTTCGCTGCCACCGGCCTGCGCACCCGGGCTGTGAGGCACAAGGGCGGCCGGGTTCGGCTGGATGATCCGAGGCTGATGGCCGAGGTGGACCGGCTCGACGACGGTCAGCTCGACGACCCAGCGCATCCGTTGCGCATGATCGGCCTGCGTGAGCTGCGATCCCACAATTCGTGGATGCACAACAGCCCGAACCTGATGAAGGGTGCCAACCGCACGCATCGGGCCCGGATCAATCCCACGGACGCCGCCGACGCAGGCGTCATTGATGGGGCACCGGTGCGAATCCGCTCGCCGTTCGGCCAGATCGAGACGATCGCGCTGCTCACCGAGGAGGTCGGCCCCGGCACCATCGCTGTGCCCCACGGGTGGGGCCACGAGGGCGGCAGCTGGGAGCGGGCGAACAAGGCCGGTGGCGCCAACAGCAACCGGCTCGCCTCCAGCGCAGCCGACGACGTCGAACGGCTCGGTGGCATGGCGCACCTGAACGGCATCCCCGTCGCGATTGAGCGGGTCTGACATGAGGTTGCGAGCAAGTCTGGGTGCCGCTGCGCTGGCCGGCGCCGTCTTCCTCGGAGTGGCCATGCCGCCGGCGTCCGCCGCCGAGACCCCGTGGCCGCTGACGCCGGATCTGGTCAACCCCAAGCCGCTCGACCCGGCGATCGCGCTCCTGCTGGCGCTGCCGACGCCGTACAAGCCCTACACCGGGTCGATCTGCCCCGGCGGTGAGGACGAGTGCGTCGACGAGGTCATCGCCGAGATGGAGGAGCGGCTGGCGCCCTTGGCCGAATCCTGCAGCCACCATGCGATCTTCTCGCTGGCGTACCTGCGGGTGACCGAGAACGTCCGCGACGCCAACCGGTCCGGTTACTTCGCCGACCGGGCCTGGCTGAACACCCTCGACACCATCTTCGCCGACATGTACTTCCGCACCATGGACGACTTCAAGGCGGGGCGATCCGTACCTCCGGCGTGGAAGGTCGCGCTGGACGACACGGAGAAGCGCAAGCTCAACGGCCTCGGCAACTTCATGATGAACATGAGCGCGCACATCAACAACGACTTCCCGCGGGCGCTCGCCGAGGTGGGGCTGACGGCCGAGGACGGCTCCAGCCACAAGCCGGACCACAACGCCTACAACCAGCGGCTGGACAGCCTCTACCGGCCGGTGTTCATCGAGGAGTCCCAGCGGTTCGACCCTGCCTTCGATGCCTACCATCTCGGCCCGGTCGAGGGAACCGTGGCGGGCGTCATCATGCGCGGTTGGCGTGAGGGCGTGTGGCGCAATGCCGAGCTCATCGCCCATGCGAAGACGCCGGCCCAGAAGAAGCTGGTGAGCGAGTTGGTCAACAACTACTCCCTGGCTCAGGCGCGCCTCATCCAGTCGATCCCGATCTTCCGGGCGACGCCTGCCAGCAACGCCGCGCGTGATGCGTGGTGCGCCACGCACCACGGCTGAACCGGTTCGAGGTTACTGATCGGAGCGGCGTGGCTAGGGTTCGTCCATGACTGACTTGGTCCTGCTCGACGTCGCCGATCGCGTCGCCACCATCACGCTGAACCGGCCCGAGGCGCGCAACGCGCTGAACGGCGACTTGCTGGAGGCGCTCACCCGGACGTTGGCCGACGCCGATGCCGACGACGCCGTCGACGTCCTGGTGATCACCGGCGCCGACCCGGCCTTCTGCGCCGGGTTGGACCTCAAGGCCGTCGCGTCCGGCGACCCGAGGCTCCTCGGGACCGCGCCGACCAAGGACACGCCGGTGCCTGACCGCGGGCCGTTCGGCACGCTCGGCAAGCCGCTCATCGGCGCCGTCAACGGATTCGCGATCACCGGGGGCTTCGAGATCGCGCTCGCCTGCGACTTCCTGGTCGCGTCGGAGAACGCGAAGTTCGCGGACACCCATGCCCGCGTCGGACTGCAGCCGTGGTGGGGGCTCACCGTGGCGCTGCCCCAGGCGATCGGCTTCCGGCGCGCCCGCGAGATGAGCGCGACCGGCAACTTCATCGACGCGCAGACGGCGCTCGACTGGGGCTTGGTGAACCATGTGGTCCCGCACGCGGAGTTGCTCCCGTTCGCCCGCAAGCTGGCCGCCGACATCGTCTCGAGCAATCAGCCGGCGGTGCGTCGCATCCTGGCCACCTACGACGACGGCGAGCTCCTGGCCGGCCACGAGGCATGGCTTCTCGAGGCCGACGTGGCCGAGGCCTGGATCAGCGGCGGCACGGCCGCCGACCTCGAGGCCAACCGGCAGGCGGTCATCGACCGCGGCCGCACTCAGGCCTGATCAGTCCCGGGACCGGGCCTCGTGCCAGCGGGCGACGGCTTCTGCCCGGTTGGCCGCGCTGAGCTTGCGCAGGATGTGCTTGACGTGCGACTTGACCGTGCCTTCGGAGATCGACAGCCGACGGGCGATGCGTTGGTTCGTTTCGCCCTGCGCCATCAGTTGGAAGACGTCGATCTCGCGGCGGGTCAGGTCGGCGTCACCCCCTGGTGCGGCGGAGCTCTGCAGCACCGGTGGCGGGCGCCAGCCGACGGACGGGCCGGCGGGCACGGCGATGTGGACCGGTTCGGTCCCCGCACCGGCGAACTCCTGGAGCCCGGCGCCCACCTCGCGCACGGTGGCGCGCAGCTGCTGCAGCTGCTCGGCCAGCACGGCTCGTTCGAGAGCGAACCCGAAACCTTGGGCAAACAGGCCGATTACCTCGGCGTCGAAGTCGGTCACGTCGCCGCGGTGGAAGTACCGGTCGCCGTGGACGAAGCCCATGAGACGGGGTCCGCACATGATCGGGGCGCAGACGTACGAGCGTGCGTTCGACGCCTCCTTGAGTGCTTGGTGGACCGTTTGGCGCTCCTGCACCCGGGTGACCAGGATCGGCTTGCGGCGTCGCCGCGCCTCCTCTTCCGGTAGTCCGGACCTGAGAGCCACCGGGTTCGCCCGTGCGGCGGCGAGGATCTCGGCCGCCCACTCGGAGTCCTCGAGGTAAACCTGCTCGGTCAGCCAGGTGTTCGACTCCACGCGCGAGACCACGGAGCGGTCGAAACCGAGGTGACAGACCGCCTCGGCGGCCGCCGTGATCAGGCCGTCGACCGAATCGATGTCGCCGAGAATGGCGAGGGATTCGCGCACCGTCGTCAGGGCGGCATCGCGGGCCCGGCCGCCGGCCGCCCGCACGAGTCGCTCGCTGCGCACCATGCGGTCGGCCAGGTCGTCCAGCGCGGATGCCTCGGCGGCCTGGTCCGGTCCGGTGCCGTCTGAAATGACAGCCTGAATGCTGTGCCAGACCTGCTCGAGCGCGGCCGAGGCGTTGTCGAAGTCGGTGATCTCGTCAAGGGCCGGCAGGGCCGCCCGATCGAGGTACTGCTCGGCGTCGGCGAGGACGACCTCGAGGTCACGGAGGTCGGCTGCGTTCAGGTGCGTCTTGAGAAGAGTGCGGGCCTGGCCCACACGGTCTGACTTCGCCCTCGGCATCGAAGCCACCCTCCTGACATCAACGCCTCAGGATAGGCGGTTCCCGGGATGCCCGAAAGGGGCAGGACTTCACCCCCGACGGGAGGTGTGCCCGCTGTTCCCGAGCGCGAGACTCGGTGAGTCTGACGGACGGGAGAAACTCATGGGTGACGGCACCGCGCTCGGCATCGACCTCGACGAGCTCATGGCTCGGGCCGAGGACGGCATGGCCGGATATCTCCCGGCGACGGGCGAGGGCAAGCCGCCCTACAGCGACCTCGACATCTCGACCAAGGCGTTCTGGGCGAAGACGTCGGAGGAACGCGACGAACGCTTCCGCCAGCTGCGACTGACCGATCCGGTGTCCTGGCAGCGTCCCGTCGAGGATGCGGTGACGCCGGACCCGGGCGACCCCGGCTATTGGGCCGTGGTCAAGCACGCCGACATCATCCGCGTCTCGAAGGACAGCGAGACGTTCATCTCCGGGCAGGGGGTGCTCTTCGACCTGCTGCCACCGATCTTCCTGCAGCTGTCGCAGTCCTTCCTGGCCATGGATCCGCCTCGCCACGACAAGCTCCGTGCGCTGGTCAGCGCCGCGTTCACGCCGCGGCAGATCATGAAGATCGAAGAGGACGTCCAGCGAGCCGCGAAGGAGATCGTCGACGACCTCCTCGCCGGCGGCGCGGGGGAGGTGGACGCGGTGTCGGCGATCTCCGAGCGTCTTCCGGTCCGGATGCTCGGTGACCTGTTCGGCCTGCCCGAGGATTTCCGGGCGCCCGTGGCGGCAGCGGCCGCCGACGTGGTCGCGTGGGCCGATCCGGAGACCTTGGGCGACCGCCACGCCGCCGAGGTGCAGACCGAGGCGTGCCTGATCCTGCACACCTACGCCCAGCGCCTGATCGACGCCCGCCGTGACAACCCGACGAACGACCTGATGACCAGCCTGATGGATGCCGAGGTGGACGGCCAAAAGCTCGACGACTTCGAGATCGGCTCCTTCTTCGTCCTGATGGCCGTGGCCGGCACCGACACGACCAAGCACACGACGTCGTTCACGCTGCGGGCCTTGGCGGAGAACCCGGACCAGCTTGCGTACTTGCGCGAGGACTACGACGGCCGGATCGCGCTGGCCATCGAGGAGTTCATTCGTTATGCGTCGCCGGTGATGACCTTCCGCCGCACCTGCGTTCAGGAGACCGAGCTCGGCGGGCGGACGATCCGGCCGGGGGACAAGGTCGTCATGTTCTACCCGTCGGGGTCCTTTGACGAGGACGTGTTCGACGATCCGTGGAAGTTCGACCTCACCCGGCGGCCCAACCATCATCTGGGATTCGGCGGCGGGGGCATCCACTACTGCCTGGGCAGCGCGCTCGCCAAGACGATGCTGCGGTCCATCTTCCGGGAACTCGTGTTCCGGCTCGACTCGTGGGAGACCGGCGAACCGGAGCTCCTCGGGACCAACTTCATGCGCGCCATCAAGCGGATGCCCATGCGCTTCGTCCCTTCCGCTGGTCGAGGTGGCGCCGAGGGCGCCCTCGAGACCACGGAGTCGCCGGCCGCGGCGGCCGGATGCCCGCATGCCGCGGCGCCGGTGGCCGACAACGCGGGCTGACGCCCACGCCCGAGCATCGATGGTGCAGGCTGGTGCCCGCACAGAAGGAGCCTGTCTGATGAAGCTGGGAATGATCATCGACTACGCCGGCGGCTTTGCCGAGACGGTCGAGCTGATCCAGGAGTACGAACGCAACGGCCTGGAACTGGTCGCCATCCCGGAGGCGTACTCGTTCGACGCCGTCAGTCAGCTCGGCTACATCGCCGCCAAGACCGAGAAGGTCGAGCTGATGTCGGCCATCTTCCAGCTCTACACGCGAACCCCGTCGCTGACCGCGATGACCGCGGCCGGACTCGATTTCGTCTCCGGTGGCCGCTTCATCCTCGGGCTCGGCGTCTCGGGCCCGCAGGTCATCGAGGGCTTCCACGGCGTGAAGTACGACGCCCAGCTGGGCCGCACCCGCGAGGTGATCGAGATCTGCCGTCAGGTGTGGAAGCGGGAGCCGGTCGAGTTCCGTGGCCGGCACTACAAGATCCCGTTGACCAAGGAAGACGGCGGCAGCGGACTCGGCAAGCCGCTCAAGATCATCAACCGGCCGGTGCGCAGCGACATCCCGATCTCGATCGCGGCGCTCGGTCCCAAGAGTGTCGCGCAGGTCGCCGAGCTCGCCAACGGCTGGCAGCCGCTGTTCTTCCACCCGGGCAAGGCGCGTGACGTGTGGGGCGAATCGCTGGACGAGGGGTTCAGCAAGCGCGACCCGGCCCTCGGCGAGCTCGACGTCCAGCTGCAGATCGCCTTCCACCTCGGCGAGCCCGGACCGGAGCAGATTGCGGCGGTTCGCAACCAGCTCGCGCTGTACGTCGGCGGCATGGGCGCACGGGAGAAGAACTTCTACAACCAGCTCGCCTGCAAGTACGGCTATGAAGCCGAGGCCAAGGAGATCCAGGACCTGTACCTGGACGGTCGCAAACAGGAGGCCGCCGCCGCCGTCCCCGACGACCTGGTCGACGCGATCACCCTCATCGGTGACGAGGACGCCATCCGGGCCCGGCTCCGTGCGCTCTGGGGCGCCGGCGTGCGCACCTTGCTGCTCAACCCGCTGGCATCGACGCCGGACGAGCGAGTCAGCCAACTGCGCCGCCTCTCCGAGCTCACCAGCGAACTGAAGGCCGAACTGTAGCGAGTCTCAGTTGATGCGTTCGGCGAGGGCGACGATGATGCCCTCGGGTCCACGCACGTAAGTCATGCGCCAGACGTTCTCGTAATCGCCGATGCCGCCGATGAGGCTGAAGCCGTCGGCGAGGAGCTGCTCGACGATGCCGCGGAGATCGGTGACCTCGAAGGCCACACTGCGGATCCCGAGCTCGTTGGCCATCGCGTGCGGCCTGCCCGGAACGACCTCCGGCCGGATGAACGTCGACAACTCGAGTCCGGTGCCTCCACCGGGAGCGCGCATCATGGCGATCTCGGTGCGCGAGTTCGGGATCCCGCAGACGGTCTCGAGGAACTCGCCCTCGAGAAACGTCCTGGCCTCGAGCTCGAGTCCCAGCCTGAGGAAGAAGTTCACGGCGCCGTCGAGGTCGTCGACGGTGACCCCCACGTGGTCGAAGTGCTGGATCCTCCTCATAGGTCCATCAGTACTCCCTCGTGGGGGCACGGCGGGGTTCAGGTCAGGCGAGCAGTGGCCTCAGCCGCAGCGGCGGCGGCAGCAGCGGCGACGCCCTCGACCCGTTCGGGCGCGAGCGGCGGAATCAGGCTCCCCGCCACGACGATCGGCAGGTCGCTCTGCGCGACCGGTCGCTGGTGGGAGAACGTGTCGAACCCGGCCTTGCCGTGGTAGGCGCCTGAGCCGCTCATCCCGACACCGCCAAAGGGGGCGGCGTGATTCAGGTAGGCCAGCGCGGTGTCGTTGCGGGAGACGGCGCCCGACGTCGTGCGGACCAGGAACCGCTGGAAATCAGGTGTGTCACCGCCGTACCAGTAGGACGACAGCGGATGCTCGCCCGCCGCGGCGTACTCGATGGCGTCGTTGACGTCCGCATAGGTGTGCACGACCAGGACCGGGCCGAAGATCTCTTCGCTGTTGACGTCCGCATCGGGCGCGGTGTCCACCAGCAGCGTCGGCGGGATCCGGCGCCCCGCGCTGTCGGGCAGCTGCGCGCGCTCCCCGTCGGGCACGATCACGATCTCGGTTGCACCCTTGGCCTTCGCGTCGTCGATCAGTCCCGTGACGCGTGCGTAGTTGGCGTCGTTCACCACCGATACGACGTCCGGGTTGTCGACGAACGTGGGGAAGTGGGCGAGCGCGGCCTGTCGGTACGCCTCGACGAATGCGTCCTTGCCGGACTCGGGGACGAACGCGTAGTCGGGACACAGGCACACCTGGCCGTTGTTGATGAGCCGGCCGGCGGCGATCCGCGCGGCCGCGTCGGCGACATCCGCGTCGGGCGCCACGATGGCCGGATTCTTGCCACCGAGTTCGAGCGTCACCGGGACCAGGTTCTTGCCGGCGGCCGCGCCGACGAGTCGTCCCACCTTGGGAGACCCGGTGAAGAAGAGGTGGTCGAACTGCAGATCGGCGAAGTCGGCGGCCGTCTGGGCACCGCCGTTGATGACGGTGACCTCGTCCGGGCTCATCCGGGAGGCCACGGCGCGTGCGAACACCTCGCCGGTGCGCGGCGTCATGTCGGAGAACTTGATCATCACCCGGTTGCCCGCGGCGAGAGCTTCGGCGGCCGGCACGAACACCAGCAGCACCGGGAAGTTCCAGGGACCGATCACGCCGACGACGCCCTTGGGACGGGTCTGGATGACCGCCGGCACGGCGCCCTCCACTCCGGCGGGCAAGGGCTTGGGTGCCATCCAGGCATCGATCTGCTCGCGGACCACCGCGATGTCAGCCAGGCCGGACAGGATGTCCAGCTCGAGCGATGTCGTCGCCGGCCGGCTGCCGAAGTCGGCGGTGAGCGCATCGGCAAGCTCGGTGGCGTGCTCCAGCACCGCGGCCACGAGTCGGTCGATGCGATTGCGACGCGTCTCGGCATCAGGGATCGGATCGTTGGCCTGAGCCGCGCGCTGGGCATCCAGCAGCTGTTGCAGCTGTTCGCGCGAGACTTCGGTGCTCATTGCGGTGACGGTCATGGGGTTGTGCTCCTTCGCTCACCCGGACGATGCGGGCGTTCGTTCAGAGTTTCAGCGCGGCCCCATCAAGCCCATGGGCACGATGCACGAAGCTGCCGGGGTCCTTGGTGCGTCGGACACGTCGCGGAAACACGTGTCGAAGGTCACGCGCGGCGAACAGCGCCGCAGGCCCGCCGTCCCGTACGCTGAAGACCTCAGCTCGTTGAGTTCTCGCCGCGAGTTGGACGCACGTCGTAGCTTGGCACTCTGCTCCGTGCGCAGCCCGGCCGAGACCCTCGGATCCCGCGGCTTCGGTGAGACAACCGCACAGATTGCAGTTTCCCCTTGTCTTCCTTCACTTCCCTCGGCGTGCCCGCACGCCTGTCCACCGTTCTCGCCGATCTCGGTATCGAGAACCCCACCCCGATCCAGGCCGCCACGCTGCCTGATTCGCTGGCCGGCCGAGACGTGCTCGGCCGCGGCCGCACCGGCTCAGGCAAGACGTACGCGTTCCTGCTGCCGTTGGTCGCCCAGTTGTCGGACGGCCGCCGCGCTCGTCCGACCGCGCCACGCGCACTGATTCTCGCCCCGACCCGCGAGCTGGTCGGACAGATCGAGGCGGCGTTGACGCCGCTCGCGCAGGCCACCGGCCTCACCACCCGGACGGTGTTCGGCGGCGTCGGCCAGAATCCCCAGGTCGCAGCCCTGCGCAAGGGCGTCGACATCGTCGTCGCCTGCCCGGGTCGGCTCGAGGACCTGATCCAGCAGGGTCACTGCTCCTTGGCCGACGTCCAGATCACGGTTCTCGACGAGGCCGACCACATGGCCGATCTCGGCTTCCTCCCGTCGGTGCGTCGACTCTTGTCGAAGACGCCGCGCGGCAGCCAGCGGTTGCTGTTCTCGGCCACCCTCGATCGGGCCATCGACGCTCTCGTCAAGCAGTTCCTCATCGACCCGGTCACCCATCAGGCCGACTCGGCGCAGTCGCCGGTGTCGACGATGTCCCATCACGTCCTGCACGTGGATCGCGACGCGCGACTGCCGATTCTCATCGACCTGGCGAGCGCGCCCGGACGCACGGTCGTCTTCACTCGCACCAAGCGTGGCGCCAAGACGCTGGCGCGTCAGCTCAACGCCAACGGCGTCCCGAGCGTCGAGCTGCACGGGAATCTCAGCCAGAACGCCCGGACGCGCAACATGGACGCTTTCCACGCCGGCAAGGCCGCGGCGCTCGTCGCCACGGACATTGCCGCCCGCGGCATTCACGTCGATGACGTCGCACTGGTCATTCACGCCGACCCGCCGGCCGAGCACAAGGCGTACCTGCACCGTTCAGGCCGCACGGCGCGCGCCGGCAACGAGGGGACTGTCGTCACCTTGATGACCAGTGAGCAGTCCCGCGACGTGCGCGAGCTCACCAGGGCCGCCGGCATCAAGCCGACGACCACCCGGATCACCGGTACCCGTCACCCGATTCTGGTCGACCTCGCTCCGGGGGAGCGGGAGTTGCCGGGACCGCTTGAGCTGGCGATGCCGGCAGAATCGCCCGCCCGCCCGCGCGGTTCGGCCGGAGGCGGGTCGAACAACAGGCGGCCTCGCTCGAACGGCTCGGGCCAGAAGTCGGCTGCCGGTCAGCAACCGCGGCAAGGCGGCGGTGGCAACAGACGCCGTCGGCCCGCCAACGGTGCGGGTTCGCGCGGTCCACGGAGCGCCGCGGACTTCAGCGCCGGACGCCGCTGATCCAGGTCGCTGAATCCGGAGCGCGGAGTTCAGCCGAACCCTTGGCGCGCAACTAGAACGTGTTCTAGGCTGGACAGGTGTCCAGCCCTGCCCTGCGTGTCGTCCATGTCGCCACCGGCAACGTTGGGCGGATCGCCCTCGGCCAGCTGATCGAGGATCCACGGTTCGATCTGGTCGGGTTGGTGACGAGCACGCCGGACAAGGTCGGCCGCGACGCCGGCGAACTGGCCGGCCTGGAGGTCGTCACCGGTGTGGCCGCGACCGACGATCTCGCCGCGGCGCTGGCAACCAGGCCGGACTGCGTGGTCTACTGCGCGCTGGCCGAGACGCGGTTCTTCGACGCGCTGGAGGACATCAAGACCTGCCTGGCCTCGGGAGCCAACGTCGTGGCCACCTCGCCGGTGCCGCTCATGTACCCGTGGGGACTGCTCCCGGACGCGATGATCGACCCGTACGAGGACCTCTGTCGTCAGCACGACGTGAGCCTGTTCGTCAGCGGTGTCGACCCGGGCTGGGCCAACGACCTGCTGCCGTTCGTCGTCGCCACGACGTGCCAGAGCGTCGAACAGGTCCGGTGCTACGAGATCGCGGACTACGCCACCTATGACGGCGCGCCCGTCATGTTCGACGTCATGGGCTTCGGCCGCCCCGTGGGCGAAGACCTGCCGATGCTGTTCCAGCCGGGGATGCTGGTCGGTGCTTGGGGGCCGACCGTGCGGCAACTCGCGAAGGGCTTCGGCCTGGAGCTCGACGAGATCACCGAGTGGTTCGAGCAGGAGCCCGCTCCGGAGGAGTTCGACGTGGCGGTCGGAACGATCCCCAAGGGCGGTGTCGCCGCCCTCCGTTTCCGCATCGCCGGTGTCGTCGCAGGCGAGGAGGTGCTGGTCGTCGACCACACCACCCGGCTGCGTCCGGACCTGCGTCCGGACTGGCCGCAGTCGGCGCAGGCGGGCGGTTCGTACCGGGTGGAGATCACCGGCGAGCCGTCCTACGTCGTCGACGTGTGCCCGACCAGCCGCAAGGGTGACCACAACTACGCCGCCATCGCGCTCGGCGCAGGCCGCGTGGTGAACGCCATTCCGGACGTCGTCGCCGCGGCGCCCGGCATTCGCACCGTTCTCGACCTGCCCGTGCCCACGGCGAAGGGGATCTTCGCCACAACCTTGCCGGGAGGCACCGCATGACTGCGGAGACCAGTGTCGACTCGTTCGTCGAGGTGACGCACCCGGCGACGGGAGTCGCCGTCGTCACGCTCAATCGCCCCGAACGGATGAACGCAATGGCGTTCGACGTCATGGTCCCGGTGCGCGACCAGCTCGTTGAGCTCGGCCGGCGCAATGACGTGCGCGCGATCGTCCTGACCGGCGCCGGGCGTGGCTTCAGCTCGGGCGCCGACCAGAAATCAGCCGGCCGTCCACCGCATGCCGACGGCCTTCCCAGGCCGGCCTATGCGGTGCGGTCGCTGGAGGTCCTCGAGGATGTCGTGGGGACCCTCAGACGGTTGCATCAGCCGGTCATCGCCGCCGTGAACGGCGCAGCGATCGGAGGCGGCCTGTGCCTGGCGCTGGCGTGCGACATCCGGATCGCATCGTCCGCGGCATACTTCCGCGCGGCCGGCATCAACAACGGGCTCACCGCCAGCGAACTCGGCCTGAGCTACCTGCTCCCGCGCGCGGTCGGGACCAGCCATGCCGCCGACATGATGTTCACCGGACGCGACGTCGACGCCGAGGAGGCCGCGCGCATCGGGCTGGTGTCGCGCATCGCCGACCCGGTGGTCGAGCACGCCGTCGAGATCGGCAGCCGGATCGCCGAGCTGTCGCAGCCCGGAATCGAGTTGACCAAGAAGACGCTGCACGCCGGCATCTCGGCAGGCTCGTTGGAGACGCACATGCCGATCGAGGGCATCGGGCAGATCTACCTGCGGCTGCTGACCGACAACTTCGAGGAGGCGACGCGCGCCCGCAAGGAAGGGCGCCCTGCGACCTTCCGCGACGATCGAGGGGAATGAGCATGGGACGTGTCGACGGCAAGGTCGTGCTGATCAGCGGCGGTGCCCGCAACATCGGAGGGGCGAGCGCACGCGCGCTGGTGGCCGAGGGCGCCAGCGTCGTGATCGGCGACGTCCTCGACGACGAGGGCAAGGCGCTGGCCGAGGAACTCGGCGACGCGGCGCGCTACCTGCATCTTGACGTCACCAGCGACGAGGACTGGCGCGCTGCCGTGGCCTTCACCGTCGCCGAGTTCGGCAAGCTCAACGTCCTGTTCAACAATGCCGGCATCTTCAATGGCGGGCCGCTCAATCGCTACAAGCGCGACCAGTGGCAGCAGATGCTCGACATCAACCTGACCGGGCCGTTCCTGGGTATGCGGGCCGCCACCGACGCGCTGATCGCGGCCGGCGGGGGATCGATCATCAACACCTCGTCGATCGAGGGTCTGCGCGGAACGCCCTGGGCCCACGGCTACGTGGCGTCCAAATGGGGCCTGACCGGCCTCACCAAGTCCGCCGCGATGGAACTTGCGCCGCACGGCATCCGGGTCAACTCGCTGCACCCGGGCCGTGTCAGCACGCCGGCGACGGACCAGATGCCCGAAGACCTCATCCCGATCCCGCTCGGGCGCCCCGGCCGGCCCGAGGAGATCGCCTCGTTCGTGGTGTTCCTGGCCAGCGACGAGTCGTCGTTCGCGACCGGCGCGGAGTTCGTGATCGACGGCGGGACGATCAACCAGATCCCGACGAAGACCTGAACGACCCGCAATCACGGTGAAGGGTCCGCTCGGCGCGGGACCCCCGGCGTTTGACGACGATTCGGGTCGTTTCGCAACGGTTTGACTACGGGTCGGTGTCGGTTCAGATACATCGGTTCAGGGGCGACGAATTTGCCTGTGCGCTGCGTCACACTCGCAGTGCTTCCTTAGCAAAGCAGGACTCTCCCCATGAAGACACTCCCAACTGCGATTTCCCGACTCGCGGCCACAGTCACGGCTGTACTGGCCGCCACCTTGCTGTGCGCACCGCCGGCACATGCCGAAGGTGACGTCACGATCAACCTGGTCACCGTCACCGACTTCCACGGCCAGATCGATGACAACCTCGTCCAGTTCGCAGCGACGGTCGAGCAAGTGGTGGCCGACGGCGCCGCCGAGAGCTCGTTGTTGATCGCCGCCGGTGACAGCGTCGGTGAGTCGACGCTGGCATCCTCGGCACAGCACGACGATCCGGCCATCGACACGCTGAACGCGTTGGGTCTTGACGCGTCCGCCGCGGGCAACCATGAGTTCGATCAGGGGTACAACGACCTTGTCGATCACCTCATGGTGCGGGCCGACTTCCCAATCCTGGCCGCCAACGTCACGAAGGAGGACGGGTCGGCGGCGCTCGATGCGTCCACGATCTTCACCGTCAGTGGCGTGCGGGTTGCCGTCATCGGCGCAGTGACCGACACCACGCCTGACCTCCTGAATCCAGAGGGGATCGCGGGATTGAGTTTCGGCGACCCGGTCGACGGCGTCAACGCCGAGGTCGACCGCCTGAAGGCCCTACCTGCTTCCGAGCAACCGGACGTCATTGTGGCGAGCCTCCACGAAGGCGCGCCTTGGGGAACCTGGACGCTTGAGGGGGCGAAGCAGTCCAGCAGCGTCTTCACCAGAATCATCGAGGACATGTCGCCGGACGTCGATGTGATCGTCGGGGGCCACACGCACAACACCCTGGTGTTCGATGCTCCGGTCCCCGGTGTTGAGGGCCGCACCCGACCATTCATCCAGTCGGGATACCACGGACTGAGCGTTGGTCAGGTCAAACTGACCGTCGACTCGGCCTCCGGCGAGGTGAGTGCCTACACAGCGCGCAATGTCTCTCGTGTGACGACATCGGATGACAGCCTGATCTCCAGCAGTCAGATGCTGGCTGGGATTGCCACACTTCGAGACGATGCGGTGGCCTTCGCGGCCGCCCAAGCCGAGGCTGCCGCGGCGGTGAAGGTGGAGTACGACGCGGCCGTCGTGACCAGCGAGCAGGCTTACGCGGCGGCCGAGGCGGCGAAAGCGGACTATGACGCGGCCTTGCTGGTGAGCGAGGAGGCGTACGCGGAAGCCGATGCGGCCAACCAGGCGTACGACACCGCCGTGACGGCGAAGAACGACGCGTACACGATCGCGGCAGGCATGAAGCAGGAGTACGACGCGGCGGTGACGGCCGGCCGTCAAGCCTACGCGGAGGCGGCCCGGATCAAGGATGAGTACACCGCTGCGGTGGCCTCGGGCAAGGAGTTCTACGCGGAGGCGGCCCGGATCAAGGATGAGTACACGGCCGCGGTGGCCTCCGGCAAGGACGCCTACGCACGGGCAGCGGAGATCAAGACGGAGTATGACGCGGCGGTGGCGGCGAGCCAGGAGGCGTACGCGGCGGCTGCGGACCTGAAGCAGGGCTATGAAGCAGCCGTGACGGCGAGCCAGGAGGCGTACGCGGCGGCCGCGGACCTGAAGCAGGGGTATGACGCGGCCGTGACGGCGAGCCAGGAGGCGTACGCGAAAGCCTCCGACCTGAAGCAGGCGTACGAGGCGAACGTGACGGCCGGCAAGGAGGCGTACGCGACTGCTGCGGAATTGAAGGAGCAGTACGACGCCGCTGTGGCTGCCGGCGACCCGGATTTGCAGGCCGACACGTTGAAGGCGGAGTACGACGCCGCCATGGCGGCCGGTAAGGCGGCCTACGACGCGGCGACTGCGATGAAGAGCGAATATGACGCGGCGATCGCGGACTGGCAGGCCAAGCAGGCGGCGGCGGCGGAGCTGAAGCCGGCCTACGACGACGCAATCGCGGCGTGGCAGGCGAAGCAGGCCACCGTGGCGGAGTTGAAGCCGGCCTACGACGACGCGATCGCGGCGTGGCAGGCGAAGCAGGCCACCGTGGCGGAGTTGAAGGACGAGTACCTGGCCGCCGTCGCGGCAGGCAAGGATGCGTACGCGACGGCCTCCGCGATGAAGGACCCGTATTACGCCGCGCTCGACGCGGGCAAGGCTGCGTATGCGGAGGCCGCGGCGATGAAGGACCCGTATTACGCCGCGCTCGACGCGGGCAAGGCTGCGTATGCGGAGGCCACGGCGATGAAGGACCCGTATTACGCCGCGCTCGACGCGGGCAAGGCTGCGTACGCTGAAGCCACCGCGATGAAGCCCGAATATGACGCGGCGATCGCGGAATGGCAGGCCAAGCAGGCAACGGTTGCCGACCTGAAGGTGGTGCTCGACGCGGCCGTGGAGGCGTGGAAGGCGACGCAGGCAACGGTTCTCGAACTGAAGGCGGTTCTCGACGCCGCGGTGGCCACGTTGAACGCGGCCTTGGCGACGGTGGCCGAACTCAAGGAAGAGTTGTTGTCCCTGGGCGGCGCCCTGTTGCTCTTGGGTGACTGAGCGCGCGCCGTCAGGCGTCGAGCGCGTGCAGGTTCTTCGCGGTGGGGGAGGTCGGGACGGTCGCCGGGTCCGGGCAGGTTCCGAACAGTCGGTCAGCCGTGCCCGCCGTGGTGACGGTGAACCAGTACTTCTCGCTCTTGAAGTGATGCAGGCGGTGGTTGCGCCACACCTTGCGGAACGCCCTCGACTTCGGCCGGTAGTCGGTGTGCATGAGGTAGTGCATCCACTCGTAGACCAGGCCGACCACCGAAACGAGGATGACGAAGGACAGCGCCGCACCGATCCGCGGGAATGCGAGCAGCGGAATTCCGACGAGGCCCAGGATCACGAAGATCAGGGTCTGCCAGGGGATGAAGACCAGCGGGAGGTCGCGCGGGTCGCGGTGGTGTCGTCGATGGGCGCTGGCGAGCTGGGTGTCGATCTTCACCGGTCCGACCTGCCGCGGCTTCCAATGCAGGATGAACACGTGGATGGTCCACTCCATCACCGGGAAGAGCGCCACGAAGAGCACCGGACCCCACAGGTCCGATGTCTGCCAATCGCCTTCGGCGATTCGCCAGGTCACCGCGCCGGCGAGGACTGTGGCCATCATCCACGGGCTCGGATGACGCAGGAACTCGCGGAACGCGCCGCCCAGGGTCAGGCTTTGCCGGCGTGCGCCGGTGATGGTCTCCTCGGTCGCGGATTGTTCCTCGGCGAGACGGGCGGTTTCAGTCATCTTCGGTTCCTTCGATTCCGTCCAGCCACGCGAGCGCATCGAGCAGCGATTGCGTGGCGTGGCTGAGCAACTCATCGGCCCGCGCCGAGGCGAGCTCGGGGTCGTGCGCCTCGACGGCGTCGGCCAGAGCGTCGTAGTCGTCGATGCGGTCGACCTCGGCGGCCATCACGGTGGCGAGCGCCCCGAGCGCCGGTTCGTAGGCAGCGCGCAGGCTGTTGAACATCAGCCGGAAGACGACCGAGTCCGCGGCGTCGATCACGATCTCCCAGAACTGGAGGGCTGCACGCTGGCGTTCGACCGGGTCGAGTTCCGCGCGAAGCTCGTCAACGGCGTTCCTGATGCCGCGCACCGTGTCGGCGTCCGCCCGGCGGGCCGCCAGCGCGGCGAGCGCCGGGCCGATCGCGCGGCGCGCCTCGATGATGCTGCGCGCGACCTTGAGGTCGATCTCGCCGCCCGGCAGCACGAGGTGGGGGAGCAGGTCCAGTCCGCCTGATCGGCGGAAGTCGGTGACCGTTGTCGAACCGCCTTGCCGGACCTCGACCAAGCCGGCGTGAGCCAGCCGCTGCAGCGCCTCGCGTACGGCCGGGCGGCTCACCCCGAGGACTTCGGCCAGCTGCCGTTCGCTGGGCAGCGGATCTCCGGTGGCCAGCGAGCCGGCGATCATCTCGCCGAGCAGCTGTTGGTACACCTCGTCCGGCAGTGACCGCCGTGCGACCTTCTCCAGCGCCATGCGGCGAGGCTAGTCGCCACCGGCGCACTGGTCAAGTGGTATGACCAATTGGTGTGTCTGGCGCCAGGCGGGCGCCAGAATCAGCGGTTGCCGCTCCTGGCCTGATCCTCGCAGGAGCTCCAGCCCTGGTGGTCGCCCTCGTTGTGCTCGCCGGATCCGTTCGCCTTCGCGTGCTTGCCGAAGTCGGAGTGCCCCGGGCCGGTGTCGGTGCAGTGGGCGGCCGATGCCGGGCCGGCGGTGAGCGTCAGCATGGCGGCGGTGAGCGCAGTGGCGAAGAGGGTGCCGAGTGCCTTGTTCATGAGATCTCCTTGGTCTGGCCGCAGTTGCACGGCGTCTGACCTCAGTTCGGAGCCTGCCGACGACCGGATTGGTGTCCGGACGTGCGCGTTGCTCAGGACAGCAGTCGGCCGCCGTCGACGACGATCTGTGCACCCGTCATGTACGACGCGAGGTCGCTGGCCAGGAACAGGGTGGCGCGGGCGATGTCGTCGGGGACCCCGATCCGGTGCATCGGCACGAGCGCCAGGAACGATTCGATCAGCGCCTTGGAGTCGCCGCCGGATTCGTCTGGAGCCTGCAACCGCTCCACCCCGGGCGTGGCGATCGCGCCCGGTGCGATGGCGTTCACCCAGATCTCGTGGGGTGCCAGCTCCAGCGCGAGGTTCTTGGTGAAGCCCCATACGCCGTGCTTGGAGGCGTCGTAGTGCGCCAGGCCGACGCCGGACGGATGCAGCGCGTCGACCGAGGTGATGTTGATGATCCGCCCGCCGGCTCCCTGTTCGCGCATCTGCCGGCCTGCCTCCCGGCAGCACAGGTAGACGCCACGCAGGTTGACGCGGATGACCCGGTCGAAGTCGTCCGGCGTCATGTCCATCACTGGGACGTTGGGGTAGATGCCGGCATTGTTGACGAGGATGTCGACTCGGCCACGCCAGTCGACCGTGCCGGTCACGAGCCGGTGCACGTCGTCCGCGTCGCCAACGTCGGCGCTCATCGCCAGGACGTCGTATCCGCGCCCGGCCAGCTCGTGAGCAGTCGTTTCGGCGGCTGCAGGATCGCTGTCCGCGATGACGACTGCGGCACCGGCCTCGGCAAGTCGCTCCACGATCCCGCGGCCGATGCCCATCGCGCCGCCGGTGACGATCGCGGTGCGGCCGCGCAGGCTGATCAGTTCGTCCAAGGGGGGTGTTGTCTGTGTCATGGCTGTGGCTCCTCTGCCTCGAGCGTCGGCCAGCGAGGCCCTACTTCGTGTGTACGCACGCGCTGGCTCTCGGGCTAGGGCCGTTGTGCCTCACCCCGGAGGGACCAACGCGGCACCCGCGTGATCGTGGCCAAATGTGAACGATCCGAAATTGCCCCTGATTGTGTGAGGGTGGACGTCGATGCGCCGTATCGCTCTGTTCATTGCCTTCGCCTTCACCGTGATGGCCGACCCGGTTTCCTCGGTCGCTTACGCGATCGAGTCGGCGTTGCGTGGGTTGAATGGAGACCTCGGCAGCCTGCTCCCGACGATGGCTGTGATCGTTGCGATCATCGCGGTCGTCTCTGCGACCTACGACGAGTTGATCCGGCGATTCCCCAGCGGCGGCGGTGGCCCGGAGGGCGTGGCTGCAGCGTTCGGCGAGGGCTGGGCCTTCCTGCCACTCGGTGCGCTACTGGTGGACTTCACCCTGACCGTGGCCGTCAGTTGCGCAGCAGGCGCGTCAGCGCTGATCGCCTACGTGCCTGCCCTGGAATCGGCGAGAACACCGATCGGGCTCGCGCTCGTCGCGCTCGTCGCCGGGATGGTGCTCTTGGGCCAGTCGGGACGCGTCGCGTTTGCGCTGGCCGCACAGCTGTTCCTGGTGCTGGCGGTGGTGGTACTCGTGGCCGCCGTGTTCGCGGATCCGGTGCCTCAGAGCGGAGGAGGTGATGCGTCCGTCCCGCTGCTCTCCGACGCCGCGATTGCATCGCTCCTGCTGGCGGTTCCGCTCGGCATGGCCCTCGCCACCGGCGTCGAGGCACCGTCGAACGCGATCGCACAGCTGCCCCAGCTCAGCGATCGGGAGAGACGTCGGTTCGGTCGGCTGACCCTGTGGCTGATGGTGGGGATTGTCGGAACCTTGACCATTGGCTTTGCCGCGGCCGCTGCGCATCTGGGAGTGGGCCTTCCGCCGGACGGGTCGACGCTGCTCGCTGAGGTCGCCCGGCGATCGGTCGGTGACGGCGTGATGTTTGCTGGATTCCAGCTGGCGAGTGCCTTGCTGCTGCTGTCTGCCGCTGCGTCGTCCTACCTCGCTGGATCAGGCGTGCTCAAGGCGCTTGCGACGCTCGGCCGGGAGGGTGAGGGGCTGGTGCCGGGCGTCTTCGGGCGGATCAACCGCTTCCTGGTGCCCGAATGGGGTGTCACCGTGGTGCTGGTGGCTGCGGGCATGTTGGTCGCCGCCGGCGGCCACGAGCAGCGGCTGGTGCCGTTCTACGCCGTCGCCGTCTTTGCGAGTTTCCTCGCCGCGACCCTAGGGTGCGCGTGGCTGTCCTATCGAGAGCGAAGCTGGGGATCGCTGGCAGTGAACCTGCTCGGATCGTTGCTGGTCGCCGCAGTTCTGGCCCTCAGCGCCACCCGACTCGAAGGCATCGTCGCCCTGCTCGCCTCGGCGGCGGTGGCCGGATACCTCTGGCGGGTCTGGGTCCGTCGAGGACGACCGACAGGCATTGCCAGTGCCACCGTGCGGTAGTTCGCCAGATTGCGTTAATATCGCCAAATGGCGATCAAAGGTTTGACCGAAGAGTCGACCGACGTGTTGGACGAGGCGGCCGCGAGCCGCGCCGCGGCGTGCCTGTTCCGCGGGATGGCCGACCCGTCGCGTGTGGCCATCATGCGACATCTCCTGCTCGGCGAGCACAACGTCTCGCAGTTGACGGCGCATCTGGGCCTGGCCCAGTCCACGGTCTCCAAACATCTGGCATGCCTCCGCGACTGCGGGCTGGTCGAATCGCGCGCGTCGGGACGGTCGTCGCTCTTCTCGCTCACCCATCCCGCCACCGTGCTGAAGGTGTTCTCGGCCGCGGAGGAGCTGCTCGCGGCCACGGGCGATTCAGTCGTCTTGTGCCCGACCTTCGGTGAAGGTGCGCGACGGTGAACGGTCACGCGCACGCTGAGACATTCGTCGCTGACCCGGATCTGCGGGCGCGGCTGGGACGGCGCGCTCAGCTGCTCGCTGCTGCCTCGGTGGCCTACAACGTCCTGGAGGCAGCCATTGCGATCACCGCCGGACTGGTCGCGGGCTCGATTGCCCTGATCGGGTTCGGGCTCGACTCCGTCGTGGAGGTCAGCAGCGGCCTGATCATCCTGTGGCAGTTCCGGCATCGCCTCCCGGAAGCGCGCGAACGTCGGGCATTGCGCCTGATGGCGATCTCATTCTTCGCGCTCGCGACCTATGTGACGTTCGAATCCGTCCGGGCGCTTGCCAGCGGGCACGAGCCTGACGTGTCGCCAGTCGGAATTGCTTTGGCTTCGGCATCACTGGTCGTCATGCCGTTCCTGTCCTGGGCGCAGCGACGCACCGGGCGGAGCCTGGGATCCAACGCGGTGGTCGCCGATTCCACACAGACGCTGCTGTGCACCTACTTGTCCGCCGTCCTGCTGGCCGGACTGGTCCTGAACGCGACGTTGGGCTGGTCGTGGGCTGACCCGATCGCCGGTTTGGTCATCGCGGCGGTCGCGGTGCGTGAAGGGCTGGAGGCGTGGCGAGGCGAAGGCTGCGCCTGTGGCGCACCGGTCGGCGACGCCATGCCGGCGACCGAGTCAGCATGCTCGGACGGCTGCTGTGACACCCACTGAGTTCGGCGGCAACCAGTGACCGGCTCGAGCCGCCGGCTGCCGCCCCTCGCCTGGGTCGGTCTCTGCCTTCTCGGCCAGCATCGAATCGCCGGCCGGCGCCGGACCAGCCCGTGGTCAGCCACGCTTGCCGGCGCGATTGCAGCGGCCAGCCTGGGTCTCCTTGGATGGGCGGTGTCCGGATTCCGCCGGCACGACACGACGGTCGATCCGCTGGAGCCTGCGCGGGCGGCTCATCTGGTCACTGAAGGGGCATTCGGGGTGACGCGGAACCCGATGTACGTCGCCATGACCGGCGTGCTCGTGTCGCATGCGGTCGCCCGCCGTTCGCTCCTCGCCTTCCTCCCGGCCGTGGCGTTTGCCGCGTTCATGGACAGAACGCAGATCCAGGTCGAGGAGAGCGTGATGCGAGCGAAGTTCGGGGCCGACTGGGATCGCTACGCCGCGAACACCCCACGGTGGCTGAGCGCTCGCCCGATAGCCCGCTGATCCGACTAGCTACTCCTGCCGGGCAGCCGTACGAAAGGCGGCGGCCGCCACGACGAGACTGACCAAGGTTGGAATGATGAAGTTCGCCCAGACCCCTGCCATGCCGGAGTTGCTGAACCCGTCCGTCGCGTAGTACGCAAACCACACTCCGACTTGGGCGATGAGGACTCCCATCGGGACGAGCGCGAGCCGCGAACCGCGTCGCCACGCGAACGCAGCCAACACGGTCGGAGAAAACATGAATGCGATGAGTAACGGTGCCTCGCCGGCATCGCGCCACATGAGTTCGAGGGCCTCGATCATGCCGAACTCTCTGAACCGCCAGCGCTAATCATCTGGCCGCTTCGACGGACTCTCACAGACCTCGACGAGCTCCTTCTGCGCGTTGACGTCGAATCTGCATTCCACGACGTCACACGTCTCTCCACGCTGTCCCCGCCGGTTCGTCTCCACCTTGCAGTTGGCGCCGTGATTGTCGACATTGGAGCCAGGTGGGCTGGGAAGCCCAGGACATGCCGGGACAGTGTGTGGCTTACCTTGTGCGTCCAGGAGCGCTTCGCCGTCGGGACCCGCTACCTCCACCCGTGCCCCGGATGTGTCTTCGCCGCGACTGTAGTCACAGACCTCGTCTGGAATTGGGGGGTTGTCGCCCTGGCTGCCGCTGGCGATGCCAAGACCCGCGGAACTGGCAACCGCCAAGGCAAAGCCGGCCAACGCGACGAAATGGGTTCGCATCACACGCGCCAATCTAGGCGCCAGCGGAGGCGCTGGGCCTTCCTGCTCGGTCGTCGGGACGCGTCGATGCGAGACGTCTCAGCGGTCGTTCCCGGCTTTTCCAGAATGCGGGACAAGGCCAACTGGCTCGCGGTCCTGTTCCTCAAAGTCGGTGGGGCCCAGGATGACGTTGCCAATGGCGATTCCGTCGCCCCTGACGACGTTGCGGATCACGAGTGGCAACCATGCAGGAGTGGTGATTGCGATCCAACTGATCTTCTCGCCGGATTCAAGATCCGGGCGGCAGCCGAACGGTGCCTCCACCAGGGTTCCATCGGGCACTCCGAAGTGCGTCCAGCCGCTCGGCGTCGCGGGCAGACACATGTAATGCCGCCGATCGGTGACCAGACCAAACAAGACTCCACCCGCGAGATACAGCGCAAGGCCAATCAGGAGTTTCGTTCGCACCGTCGAAGCATGGCAGGCGTTAGCCGATCACGGCACGAGAGACGTCAGGCCCGGCGCGCGTCGCACGACAGCACGACGAAGTTGGAACAACGGAAACAGGGGCAGCAGTAATTGCTGCCATACAAGCGAAAGGCCCCACCGCACGATGTGCGGCAGGGCCTTTCGGAACCTGATGAATCAGATGTCGTAG